>DGGP01000075.1 GCA_002392265.1 Firmicutes bacterium UBA3871
CACTTGCAAAGTGGAAAAGACAGGCGCTCCGCGACTACGATTTCCACGTAGGCAAAGGCCTTTATACGGACATGAACGCAATTCGCCGCGATGAAGAGCTCGACAATATCCACTCGGTCTATGTCGACCAGTGGGACTGGGAAAAGGTTATCCGCGAGGCCGACCGCAACCTTAATTATTTAAAGAAAACCGTGCAAAAGATTGTAAATGCAATCTGCGACACTGAGAGCATACTCCGCGAAATCTATCCGGAGCTCCACGCACTCACTCCAAAGCAGCGTGCGGTAAAATACATAACTACCCAGGAGCTTGAAGACATGTATCCTGAGCTTTCACCGAAAGAGCGCGAGAACATGATTACCGAAAAGTACAAAACTGTCTGCCTCATGCAGATTGGCGGTAAGCTCAAAAGCGGCAAGCCTCACGACGGCCGTGCGCCTGACTACGACGACTGGGAGATGAACTGCGACATCCTCTTCTGGAACGAAATCCTCGGCAAGGCTCTCGAAATCTCCAGCATGGGCATCAGAGTTTCCCCTGAAAGCCTCGATAAGCAGCTAAAGCTTGCAGGCTGTGACGACCGCAGAAAGTTCCCGTTCCACAAGGCACTTCTCGCAGGTGAGCTGCCGTTTACAATCGGCGGCGGTATCGGCCAGAGCAGACTTTGCATGCTGCTTCTTGGCTGCGCGCACATCGGCGAGGTTCAGACATCCGTATGGGACGAAGAATCCGTAAAGACCTGCAGAGAAGCGGGCATCTTCATCCTCTAGCCTAAAAGGAATATAAAATTTAAATGACAGATTTGGAAATTAAACCGAATCTGTCATTTTTTATTGGCATTATATTTAGACTCTGTTATACTTTTACCGCTGAGATTAATTTGAGACAAAATGAAAGGATAGGCAAACATGAAGAATACCAAAAAACTCACGTTACTGCATTCCAACGACATGCACGGCGATTTCCTCACGGAAAACGTCGATTCCGCACTCGTAGGCGGCGTATCGCTGCTGTCAGGATATATCAATAAAGTCAGAAACGAAGAGGAAAACGTTATCTACGCCATCGCAGGCGACATGTTCAGAGGCTCGATTATCGACTCCGAATTCCAGGGCCTTTCGACCATTCAGATTATGAACATGCTCGCACCTGATGTAGTGACTCTCGGCAACCACGAGGTTGACTACGGCGTTGCGCACCTGCTCTTTATCGAAAAGTGCGCAGACTTCCCAATCGTAAACGCAAACCTTCACGTTCAGACAAACCATGCGAGACTTTTCGAGCCTTGCGTAGTACTCGAGCGCGACGGGATGAAGATTCTCTTCATCGGAATCCTCACAGAAGCAGTGCTTGCCCAGTGCAAGACTGACGGTCTCATTGGCACAGTCGTCGACGTGGAGGACGCAGCAGAGGAGGTAGGCCGAATCTGTAACACTTACAATGCTACCGACATCGACTTTACGGTGCTTCTTACACATATCGGCTTTGAGGAAGACAAAAAGCTTGCAGAGCTTCTGGACCCAGCGTGGGGCGTTGATGTCATCATCGGCGGCCACTCGCACACCTTCCTCGAAGAGCCGGCTGTAGTAAACGGCATCCCTATCGTTCAGGCGGGCACCGGCACAGACCAGATTGGTCGTTTTGATATCGTGGTTGACACGGACAATAACTGCATCGACTCCTTCACATGGAAGCCTATTCCGATCAGTGCAGACACCTGCCCGAGAGACCCTTCAATCGAGGAGGTTATCTCGACCTACAAATCCCGCACAGATGCGAAGTACGGCCAGATTATCACGAAGTTTACGCGCGAGCTCACACATCCCGACAGATATCGCGAAACCGAGCTTGGCAATCTCTTCAGCGATGTTCTCAAAGAAGCTCTGGGCGTTGACATTTTCCTGCTCGGCTCCGGCAGCATCAGAAACGAAAAGCTCGGCCCTGTAGTTACAAAGGGTGACCTCTGCGAATGCTTCCCATATGACGATGCGGCGCACATGGTTTACGCTACGGGTGCGCAGATAAAGCATATGATAAAGCACATGCTGCGCGATGAGGTATTCGTTGGTGAGCACTGCGAATTCTACCAGCTTTCAAGGGGCCTTGAGGTTGAATATGATCAGAAATCACATTCATTTGTAAGATTCGATTTCGAAGGCGCACCAATCGACGAGGATAGAGTCTTCACGGTGGGCCTGCAGCACTTCCACTACCTCAACATAAAGGATTCATTTGATATCACGCTTGAAGAGCTCAAAAAGAACCACAACGACCGCGTGGTTTCGACTTCCTGCACGCAGGTTATCGAGGAATCGCTTCTCGTCGGCCAGCATCAGAACGCAAAGGGCGAGGGCAGACTTATACTGCACCTGGCATAACCATTTAAAAGCAAAAAGACTCCAAATGCAAAATCGCATTGGGAGTCTTTTTAATTCTACATATTAAAATCAAACATCGGATCCACGTACGAATCGCAGTTGTACATCAGGATGACCAGATCCGGATGGTATTCGGCCGCATATTCGAGGACGTTCTTTTCAAAAATACGCATGTCGATTGCGCGCACCTCGTGGATGCCCAGCGACAGGAAGCTGTAGACCGGCAGCCCAAAGCTGTCCTTTATTATCAGGACGCTGTTGTCGTTGTCGACCAGATTGTTCACAAACCTGAGCTCCTGGTAATCGCCGTGGTAAACCGCATATCTGTTCGTGGTTGGGTCCGGATTGTCGATGTACTGCATTTCGAGGACCACATCCTCGAATGCGCCGCGGGTTGTCACCTCGCTGATACCTTCAATCTTTGTAACCGTTATATCTGTTTCAAAGTTCGGACTGTAGAGCGTGAAATCATCGATTCCTCCGTAAATCCGTCCTACACGACGTCCCATCGAGCCGATGAAGCTCTTCGGATAAGTCGTTGTTTTGAAATTCTCCTCCGTATAGAGCCCATCAGGGATTTCAAAGCCGTAGTTTTCGTTCAGGTAATTCGCAATCAGCCCGGTTCCGAGGAATGCGCCCTTTATGCTCCAGTGGTGGTCGGTCTTAAAGAAGAGCTCCTTCATCGAAAGGCCGCTGCCGAAGAACTCGTCGCGTGTGTCGTAGCAGGCGATGTTTGCCGCGCGCATCGTTTCCACGAACCTGTCGGCATTCTCGTTGGCATAGTCGTGCACATACACAGGAAGCTCCCTGTCACCGCCAAACTTCGCAGGCTGCACCTTGAACGGAAGCTGCACGTAGAGAAAGTCCACACCTTCGTGGATCAGGCCGTTCACGAGCGGATAAGTCGCATTCGCCGCATCGTCGATGTAGCGCTCTTCCTGCACGGAGAAGGTTGTCTGCCCGTCGCGCGTTTTGTAGAGGGCGCCGTAGTTATAGTCGATGACGGCATGCTTTTGCATGACAAGCTGCGAAAGACCGTAAAGCTCCACATACTGCTGGCGGAGGAATGCTCCTTCGTTGACTGCCTGCTCCTCCGATTCAATTGCGCCTTTGAGGCGTTCTATCACCGGTGCACCTGTCGGAACCTTCAGGCGGTAGTTCAGGATAAAACCTTCGCCTAGATCGTGCGTTGTGGTGACCATTCCGATCATCATCGTGAAAATGACGATTATGAAGGCGATAGCCGTGATTTTTTCTTTTGTATGGGTTTTAAATATTTTTTTCATATCAATTTTGTTTTGGCCTGTCCCCAAATTGGAAAAAAGGCTAATTTAGGGACTGGCACCAAATTGGAAAAAAGGCTAATTTGGTGCCTGTCCCCAGATTAGAAGTTAAAGTAGATGAATGGGTTGTAGGCACCCTTTATGAGGTATGCCATTGTTACCAGTAGTCCGCCGATTAAAAGCAGCGCATACAGGGTGCATACGAGCGGATTGGATTCCTTCGTGCGGGTCTGTGTTGCGGCGCGGATTTTCTTTGCAACCGGTGCGCAGAACAGCAGGCCAAAGAAAAAGTAGACCGCATTTTCCCTGAGAAAGCCGATAAAGAATTTATCGAAAAATGCCACGTCGGAATTGCCGAACATGATGGATATATATGTCAGGGCATCGCCGATTGTCTCAGCTCTGAAGAATACCCAGCCCAGAATTACCATCAGCATGGTATAGACGTGAGCAATTGCATTTACTCTTTTATCGTTTATCTGCGATAGACGTTTTTCCCATCCTGTCAGCTTTTCTATCGAGATTAGAATAAAGTACATCAGGCCCCAGCAGATAAACGTCCAGTTCGCTCCGTGCCAAAGTCCTGTGAGGAACCAGACAACGAGCAGGTTGAACACAAGGCGACCCTTACTTGCTACGCGGCTGCCTCCGAGAGAGATGTACACATAGTCGCGGAACCAGCTGCCCAGCGAGATATGCCATCT
>DGGP01000012.1:0-3965 GCA_002392265.1 Firmicutes bacterium UBA3871
GTGCCTGTCCCCAGATTAGCCTTGGGAACGGGCTTCGCGGAGGCCCTTTACAAGCTGGTCTGCGCAGCTGGTCTTTTTAAAGCCGCAGGTGTTGCCTTCGAGTATAGGTGCAATCTCGTCGATAGTTTTTCCCTTAATCAGAGCGGAAATTGCCTTCAGGTTGCCGTTGCAGCCACCGTGGAAAAGCACATCAACGATAACATCGCCGTCAAGCTCGATGTCGATTTTGTTTGCGCAAACACCCTGAGGATAAAATTCATATTTCATGGCATAAATCTCCTTTCACCACATACCAAATACATCGGTTTTATACACACATTATACCTAAAAGCGCCCCAAAGATAAACACTTTTACAGAGAAAAATATTATGATATAATGCAGAGGAGAGCTTACCGCATTCAGCGGGAAAGCGAGGAAGGAAAAAGGAAATGAGTAATAAAAAAATAGCGACAATAATGCTTATAGTCGGCGCACTTTTCATTTTGGTGCCGATGTTTGTATACGGCACAGATGCACCGTTTACGGGACTTGCAAAGAGTCTTACAATTTTCGGCGCAGGCTGTGAAATTGTGGCAGGTGTGTTCTACAAGAGAAGCAGACACGAAAGTGATGAGGACGATAAATAAGGAGCTTGCAGATGAAAAAGGATAAATACATAAAAGAGCTCGGCAGCTTCCTGAAGGAAGCAAAGACGCCGTACCACGCAGTAAGCCTGACCGCACAGCTTCTGACAAAGGCGGGCTTTTCGGAGCTTGCCGAAAGCGACGCATGGCAGGTCAAGCCGGGCGGCAGGTATTATGTAAGCCGCAACGGATCCTCCATCATCGCTTTTTCCGTGCCAAAGAGCAGCAAGCTTCACAGCTTTAGCATAGTGGCGGCACACAGCGACAGCCCGACCTTCAGAGTGAAGGAAAATGCGGAGCTTGCTGTAGCCGGGCAGTATGTAAAGCTGAACATCGAAGGATACGGCGGTGCGATTCTGTCGACATGGCTTGACAGGCCGCTTGGCATAGCAGGCAGAGTGTTTGTTGAGGAAGAGGGCAGGATAACAGAAAAGCTTGTCGATCTCGATACAACTGTCGTAATTCCAAACCTTGCCATCCACATGAATCGCGAAATCAATGATGGCTACAAGTGGAACAAGCAGGTTGATCTCCTCCCGCTTTTTGGCGGAAGCGAGGCGGCAGGCAGCTTTGACAAGGCGGTAATCGCAAAGGCGGGAGCCGGCAAGAATGGCTTGCTCGGTAAGGATCTGGTGCTCTACTGTCCGGAGGAGTTAAAGGTATGGGGCCCGAAGGGCGAGTTCTGCTCGGCACCTCGTCTCGATGATCTGGCATCCGCATTCGCGGGCCTTTCGGCAATTACAGAGAATCCTGTTTCGGCAGATGCAGTTAATGTGCTTGCGATTTTCGATAATGAAGAGGTGGGCAGCC
This sequence comes from Firmicutes bacterium UBA3871, assembly GCA_002392265.1. Taxonomy (GTDB): domain Bacteria; phylum Bacillota; class Clostridia; order Peptostreptococcales; family Anaerovoracaceae; genus UBA3871. The sequence continues at coordinate 1,435 of DGGP01000012.1, forward strand.
TGACCGCGCAGGGAGCAGACTCCACCTTCCTCTATGATGTGCTTCAGCGCATCCGGATAGCCATGAAGGCGAGCGAGGAGGATTACTACAGAGCTATTTCGGAAAGCTTTCTGATTTCAGCGGACAACGCCCACGCAGTTCATCCGAACCACGCAGAGAAGTCCGACGAAAACAACAGGCCGTATCTTAACGGCGGTTTTGTGGTGAAATACAGCGCAAATCAAAAGTACACGACGAGCGGAAAGAGCGCAGCTTATCTGAAGAAGCTTTGCAAGAGTGCGGGCGTGACAGCGCAGGTTTTCGCAAACCGTTCGGACATGGCGGGCGGATCGACGCTTGGCAACATTTCAAATGCTCATGTTTCGATATCTTCGGTGGATGTGGGGCTTCCGCAGCTGGCGATGCATTCGGCTTATGAGACGATGGGAACGAAGGACCTTTCGGACATGATTGCGATGATGCGAGAGTTTTATAAATAAAAAACAGCCTACGAAAATGTGATGTTTCGTAGGCTTTTGTTATATTTTAGTACTGCTGGCCGATTAGAATGTTGTACCACTCTTCTGCGACTTCCTCGTCCTCGTCGTAGACTATGCGGCCGCCAAGCACTGTCTGCCTTGCGCGAAGCTTTCGAAGCTCATCCACGGTTTTGCATTCAAGCGGGTTCTTTTCGAAAATCGCGAAGTCGGCAAGCTTGCCCTTTGTGATGCTTCCAAGCTCGGAGTCCATGCCAAGCTCGACAGCGGCGTCGTAGGTGAGCATGTCGATGGCTTGCTCTACACTTTTTGCACAGCTGAGGGCGTTTGAGCCTAGCCCACCGGTAATTTCAGGTGCCCCTACGTTCATGGTGAAGCCGCCTGCGCCCGGGAGCTGCTCGTTATCGGTGTATTCGCAGCCGGTGAGGCCTGCTTCCATAATGGTTTCGCCGAGGCTGTAGTTAGCGCGCTCCTCTTCGTCAAAATTGAGCTCGTGGCAGAGTGTGAATATGTTTTTGCGATAGCCCTTGTCGCGGATTTCTGTGAAGATTTTCAGAATCTCAAGGGCGATTTCTTTATTGTGAACGCAGATTTTGATGTTCATGCCGGCATCTGCCGCAGCAAGGCACATGCCGAAAACCTGGTCGTGCAGAGTGTCAAGATAAACGGTTTCGTCTTCAGCAAATTCAGTGCGGCCAAAGAGGTCCGTGATGTCAAGCTGGAGTCCGTCTGCGTTGAAGGCAGGCTGCAGGTCGGTGCAGAATGTCTGACGCTGGCGAAGTCTGCGAATCAGAATATCCGGATTTGCAGGAGTCCTCATACCGAGCTTTCCGAAAAGGCGTTGCTTTTGAAGGTCGCTGTTATATGCGTCGACGAGCATGTCGGTGTAGACTTGGTCGAAATAGTCAACGAAGCCGTTGTTCACAACTCCGGTGAAGCCGCGCTCGCAGTAGCCTGCGGTAAGATCGACCAAGCGGCGCTGCAGCTCTTCAAAGTCGATGAGGTTAAAGATCTCAACCAGGAAATCCATAGTTACCTGATTAGTCATGCCTGCCTGAACCATTGAGGTCGTGTATTCCGTTGCAGCAGTGTTCAGAAGAACTGCATTTTGACGGGCAAGAAGGAGGATCAGAGGGACATTGCCGGTGGCTTTGTCGAGGTCCTCGCGAACCGCCGAAGGATCTTTGCCGGTCGGAATTTCCAGACTATCCGAGAAAGCGAAAATTGAGTATTCGAGATCTACATTTATTTCAGAGCCGGGGATTTCTGCGTTGTTAACACCACCTGCATGCTCTGCAGCTCCAAGGCCACCGTCAAAGCTGCCGCCGAATACGCTGTCGCCGTTACTCAGGTTTGCGGCGCCTTCGGATGAGGAAGTGTTGTCCGCCGATACGGAAAAGATATCGCCGAGTTTTGTAATTTCGGCCGCTTTCGAAGATGTGCCGCTTGCGTCGGCAGGAACCTTGCTTGCGAGTGTATCGATCAGATCCTCCCAGGTTTCGCAATCCGACAGGTCTTCGTAAGCATCCTCGAAAACGCGCATCGCAGGGGCTGCTCCCATATCAATAAAGCCCGGGAGCATCGTTGCGCCGCCGAGGTCGCTAACTACGGTGTCGCTGCCTTCGAGGTCTTCCATATCATCGTAGCTGCCGACTCGAATTATGCGTCCGTCCTTGCAGGCTACAGCCTCTGCCCAAGGCAGGTCGGCGTCCTGAGTGAATATGCGGCCGCCTTTAAATATGATATCAGCCTTTTCGGCCTTTTTGAAAAATCCAAATGCCATAGGTAATGCCTCCCGTCTGTTTTGTCTGCATACAATGATATTATACTTGAAAATCTCCGTTTGCGACAAGGCAAATTTAGGCGAATTTGGAGGCGAATTTGGGGACAGGCACCGATTAGGAAAAAATTCTAATTTGGGGACAGGTTCGAAGGCGATGCCTTGGCGCAGGAAGCTTGGCCTGCTTTGGACTTTGGAGAAGAGATTCTTGCGCGGCTTGATGACGCGGGGCTTTGTCTGTGGCGCGTGTGGGGGGTTGCGTGTAGGTTTGTGGG
>DGGP01000012.1:4018-8774 GCA_002392265.1 Firmicutes bacterium UBA3871
GGGGTTGCGTGTAGGTTTGTGGGGGCGTTGTAGTGCTTGAAGAGAGAAAGTGATTGGAGTATAATTAACATGAGTTTTTGTGTGCATTTAGTACCGGGGAGACTGTTTTAGGGAGACTGCTTCCGAGGTATAATTAAGTATAAATACGAGTTAAAGTTGGAGCAGACAATACATTACGGAGATAATTTGGTATGAATATAAGAGATAGACTATATGTTGCAACAGTCGGGAAAAACGCGGTGTCTTTGATAAAGCAGTATGGAGTTGGTATTGAGCTGGACCATATCTGCTGGACGGAGAATCTCGACGAGCCTAAAATTGCTGCAACAAATAAAAATATCAGGAAAGATATCGATGAAAGCGGTGCGAAGAGAAGGATTTTACATGCGCCTTTCCAGGAGCTGTTTCCTTGCGCGATTGACCCCAAAATTCGTGCGGTTGCTTTGGACAGATTTGAGGCAGCCTTTCGCATGGCGCATGTTTATGGTGCAAGCCGCATGGTTGTGCATACGGGATTTGTGCCGAATATCTATTACCGTGAATGGCATTACAAAAAATCCATTGAATTCTGGACAAATTACATGCAAAGCAAGCCCGACAGCTTTATGCTCTGTGTGGAAAACATCCTTGAAGAGGACCCGGAGCAGATGGCGGAGCTCATAGACGGGCTGAATGCACGTGAAGCTGAGCTGGGTGGTAGACACCGCTATGGCATGTGTTTCGACCTCGGTCATGCAGGATGCAGGAGCAAGGTTCCTGTTACCGAATGGATAAAAGTTTTAGGGCAGCGCATTGTGCATACTCACCTGCATTGCAATGACGGAAGCGGCGATACACATGGGGTGTTCGATTGCGATAATGCGGTATTTTCGATGAAGGAAGCACTTGATGCAGTTTGCGAATGTGCGGCAGAGGATGTGACGCACACGATAGAAGCTCTTGAGCCTCAGGCATGCCTGCGCTGGCTGGAGCTGAATCATTATATTTAGGCGAATTTGGGGACAGGCACCAAATTGGAAAAAAGGCTAATTTGGGGGCAGGTAATGGCGGATTAAGGAAAAAGCAGCGGAATGGGATTTGTCCCTAAAGCGGAGAAATGCATGCTTTGGGGTGGGACATGAGATGCTAACTAACCCTAAAGTGTGTGGTCGGAACCGAAAGAAGTAATTATGACGAGAGAAGAATTAAAAAAGTTAATAAATGAAATAGAGGAGCCCGACAGGTCCATGATGGAAAAGGCCGCAGCGCGGCAGGCGGAGCTTGCTAAGCCGCCGGGAAGTCTCGGAAGGCTCGAGGACATATCCGTAAAGATTGCCGGAATTACCGGTGAGTTGGCACCCAATGTGACACGTCAGGCAATTGCAGTGATGAGCGCGGACAACGGAGTCTGGGAAGAAGGCGTGGCTTGTGCGCCTCAATCGGTTACAAGGGCGCAGACCATAAATTTCACGCGCAGACTCACGGGCGTGGGCGCGCTTTCAAAGAATTTCGGCGTCGACCTTTTAGTGACGGACGTAGGGGTGCTCGATTCAATTCCGGACGAGCTATACACGGACAGGCCGGAGGTCGCTGTAGGAGCGGCCGCTGAGTGTGCGACCGGGAGTGTGGCTGCAATCGGGAAAGCTGTAGTGACGGAAAAAGGAGTGCCGGCTGGAATCGGAGCGCCGGCTGGGACTGGAGCGCGGGCTGGAATTGGAGTGCGGGCTGGGACTGGAGTGCAGGCTGGAAAAATTTGGAATAGAAAGATTCGCCCGGCAACGAACAATATATATAAAGAAGCCGCAATGACCGAGGAAGAAGCCCTTTTGGCTATAGAGACGGGAATTGAGGCGGCAAGGACGCTGAAGAAGCTGGGATACGGAATGATAGGCGTCGGGGAAATGGGTATAGGAAATACTACGACGAGTACCTGTCTTCTGGCAGAGTTTACGGGTGTGCCCGCCGCCCAAATCGTGGGCAAGGGCGGCGGGCTTTCGAGCGACGGCTATGAACGGAAAAAGGCCGTCGTTTCCGGGGCATGCGAGCGAGCCGAGAGCGAGCTCGGCGACCGCAGGGAAGACCCGATTGCGGTCCTGGCCGAGCTGGGTGGATTTGATATAGCCGCAATGGCAGGCGCCTATATAGGCGCAGCCGCTTGCAGACTACCCGTCGTAATCGACGGGTACATCTCGGTGGTTGCGGCGCTTACCGCAGATCGGATTTTCGATTATTACAGGGTTACATCGGATGTGGCCGGGCAGAGCGGTTGCTTGGACGCAGCCGCTCAGGCTGTCCGTGCCGGGCAGCCCGGCAAGCCTGCCGGCCCGGCCTTCCGCCTTGCGGATTTCATGTTTGCTTCGCATAAATCCTTTGAGCGCGGCTACGAAGTAGCCGTAGAGGCTCTCGGGCTCGAACCAATGCTTCTCCTCGGCATGCGCCTCGGAGAAGGCAGCGGATGCCCGATCGCCTTCAAGGTGATAGAATCCGCTGTCGCGGTAATGCGCGACATGGCGACGTTTGAAGAGGCTGCCATCAACGACGATTATCTCGATGAAATCCGCCTGGGCGACAGCTTTTGATTGACCAATGATTAACGAAGGTAAAGAATGAATTATTTTATCAGCGGCGGCTGCAAGAATGGGAAATCCTTTCACGCGCAGCGCATAGCAAAAGAAATGGCTGAAAAAACGGGAAAACCGCTCTATTATCTGGCAACCATGGAGCCGCACGATGCGGAGGATGATGCGCGCATAGCGCGGCACATCGCAGATCGTGACGGCTGGGGCTTCACCACAATCGAGCGACCTACAGACATCTGCGGAATTTTCGAACACAGGAGTTCCGGAGAAATTACAGCCTCATCGGAGGGAGCAAGCGCCCCGGGCCGTTCGGTCGCCCCGGACCATTCAGCATCCAAACATCAACCTGTCTTCCCGGATAACTCAGCCGTCCCGGGCAATTCGACCACCCCTGGCTACTCAGCCGGTTCGAATACTTCGACCATTCCGGGCCGTTCGGCCTCCCCGGACCATTCAGCATCTGAACATCAATCGGCTGCTCCGGACCCCAATGGCGTATTTCTTTTGGACAGCGTTACCGCGCTGCTTTCGAACGAGATGTTTCGCTCAGACGGAAGTGTGGACCTTGAGGCGCCTGCCCGCGTGGCTGCAGAGCTTACACGGTTTGCGGAAATGACCGGCAGCACGGTCTTTGTCTCGGACTACATCTATTCCGATGCGCATCTTTACGACGATCTGACCGAAAGCTATCGCAAAGGGCTTGCGCAGTGCGACCGAGCACTGGCTGCGGCATGCGACAAAGTTCTTGAGGCGGCTTATACAAACATTACCGAATTCAAGTAATGGAAAAAATTAAGATTATGCTCCGAAAGCGCAAAAGCACCACTGCGGAGCATGAATTGCATCACACAAAAGGAGAAAAAACTCAAATCAGGAAAATTTTGCAAGCAATCAAGTTGTAACAAAGGGATAAAATTCCAAAACGGTAAAAAAGCAAAAGCAAAAATACTCAATTTTTAAGGATTTAACGAAAAACTTATGCTCCGCAGCCATGAAAAAAAACGAGTCGGAGCATACAACAGGGGTAAATCCCAAAAACGACGAAAGGAGCGCAGTATGTACGAACTTAAAAAAGTCGGCGAAAACAGCTTTTACATCGATTGTCCTGCAAAAATCGGCATTGTGCGCAAGGGCGGAACGAGCATTCACACCTGCGGTATCGGCGCAAGCGGCGATGTCTGGCTGATAGATTCGGGCAGCGACAAGGACGCCGCAAAAAAGGTTAAGCAGGCGATTGAGCCGATGAACTGGAAAGTTCAGGCGATTTACAACACTCACTCGCACGCCGACCACATCGGCGGAAACAAGTACTTCCAGGACCAGACGGGCTGCAAAATCTACGCTCCCGGCCTCGAGCGAAGTTTTACCGAAGCACCAATTCTCGAGCCGATGTACCTCTACGGCGCAATGCCGATGAAGGAGTTGCAAAACAAGTTCCTCTGCGCGAAGGAGAGCGTTGCAGAGCCGCTTACAAAAGAAGCTCTGCCGGACGGCTGGAAGATGATTCCGTTGCCCGGTCACAGCTTTGACATGGTGGGCTTCCGCACGCCGGACAACGTAGTGTACCTTGCGGATGCCTTGAGCAGCGCAGAAGTGCTCGAAAAGTACAAAGTCGGCTTCCTCTGCGATGTCGGCGCCTACCTCGAAACGCTAGAGCGTGTGAAGACGATGGAGGCGGCGATGTTCGTGCCTTCCCATGCGGAAGCGACGGAAAACATAGCTCCGCTTGCCGAGCTCAACATCAAAACCACTCTTGCCGTTGCGGAAAAAATTGAGAGCTTTTGCGCCTCAACGAAGACCTTCGAGGAAATTGTAAAGGCCACATTTGACAGCTACGGCCTTACGATGAGCCTGCAGCAGTATGTGCTCCTCGGAAGCACGATAAAGGCTTATCTTACATGGCTGTGCTCTCAGGGGCGCGTTGATTTCGAGTTCACAGATAATAAAATGATTTGGCGCAAAGCTTAGGCGTCGCCAAAACCAATTTTCCATGACTGCCGGTGCGATTACCAAGAAGGGACCAAGTGGTAGGAAAGTAAGACAAAACAGATAAAACAGAAACAGAAAAAATAAAATGAAAAAATACATAACCGGATTCTTTATGGCATGGGGGTGCTTCACTGTAATCCCCTGTCCGTACAAAAAATGGGACGAAAACGCACGTGATCAGATGCTTTTCGCGCTCCCGTTCATAGGCC
>DGGP01000013.1 GCA_002392265.1 Firmicutes bacterium UBA3871
CCCTGTCCGCCTGCAAGCAGCATTGCAATACACTTTTTTTTCTTCATTACACATCCACCTCCGAATTAGTCTGCCTTCCAAATCTCTTTAGCATATTCAGTAATAGTTCTGTCACTTGAGAAATAACCGGATGCCGCAATGTTTCGCAGCGATATGCGGTTCCACGCATTGCGATCGGTATAAAGCTTCATTGTCTTTTCCCATGCCGCAATATATGCAGGCAGGTCGCAAAGTACAAAGAAGAAGTCGTTCGAGAGCAGAAGTGAATCCTTTATGCCGGTAAAGTCTCCCGGGTTGTCCGAAAAGGTACCGTCTGTCAGTGAATCCACAACACGCTTTATCCTTTCGTTCTTGCTGTAGCAGTCAAAAGCAAAGTATCCGCCGTTTTTGCGATAATGTTCAACCTCTTCGGCTGTAAGTCCGAATATAGTGATATTTTCCCTTCCGACCTCATCGAGAATCTCGACGTTTGCGCCGTCCAGTGTTCCGAGCGTAATTGCTCCGTTCATCATAAACTTCATATTACCTGTACCCGATGCCTCCATCCCGGCAGTGGATATCTGCTCGGAAATATCCGCAGCCGGATATATCAGCTGGGCTGTGGATACCGAGAAATTCTCGACAAATACAACCTTTATCCTGCCGCCTACACGACTGTCATTGTTGACCTTTTCCGCAACGCGGTTTATCAGGTAAATAACATCCTTTGCGAACTTGTAGCCCTGGGCAGCCTTCCCCGCAAAGATGAAATTGCAAGGCGGCAGCGTAGGCGCAGTCCCGTCTGTCAGTCTGAAGTAATAATCTATAACCTTAAATATATTAAGCAGCTGTCTCTTGTATGCGTGGAAGCGCTTTACCTGTATGTCGAAAACGCCGTCCGGAATAACCGTGGTTCTGTTACCTACCTTCAGGTAATAAGCCAGTCTTTCCTTGTTGATCTTTTTGGCATTTTCAAGCGCCATCAGGAACACCGGATCGTTTTCTTTTTTGAGAAGCTCGGTAAGCTTTCCCGCATCGGACAGCCAGTCCTGTCCGAGCGTTCCGGTAATCAGCCGTTCAAGCGCTCTGTTCGATTCTGCCAGGAATCTCCTGTGAGATACTCCGTTTGTTTTGTTGTTAAACTTTTCAGGCGAAAGCTTGTAGAAATCCTTGAAAACGATATCCTTCAGTATCTCGGAGTGAAGTGCTGCAACGCCGTTTACCGAGTTTGAGGCAATAATCGAAAGATTTGCCATGTGCACCTGCCCGTCCCAAAGTATGGCAGTATTTGAAAGAACACTGTTGCGATTCTCAATATCCTCCGGAATCGAAGCCTTGAAGCGCCTGTCAATCTCCTCGATTATCATATAGGTTCTCGGCAGCATTTCTCTCATGATGTCAATCGACCAGCACTCAAGTGCTTCCGAAAGAATAGTATGATTTGTAAACGAAACGCTCCTCGTGACTATATCCCATGCCTGATCCCATTCAAGTCCGTATTCGTCCATCAGTATGCGCATCAGCTCCGGCGCGCAAAGCGCAGGGTGAGTATCGTTTGTGTGGATAGCGATGAGCTCAGGGAACCTTTCCCATGCCTCACCGTTCTGATTGTAAAAGCCTCTGACTATGGTCGTCAGACCTGCCACCACAAACATGTATTCCTGCTTTAGACGCAGCTTTTTGCCGTTTATCGTACTGTCATTAGGATACAGCATGTAGCTGATTGCCTCAGCCTCTGCCCTGTATCTGACCGCTCCGCTGTAATCGCCGCTGTCAAATGCGTCGAGGTCAAAGTTGTCTTTGTACGGCTCTGCGCTCCAAAGACGAAGGTTGTTTACATATTCACCCCCGATGCCCACTATAGGCACATCGTAAGGCACCGCCTTCACAAGCTCCCCGCCTTCCCAGGTGAACCAGAACTTGCCGTCCTCTTCGTGTCTCTTTACCTCACCGCCAAACCGGACAAGCACTGTGCTTTCGTCCTTCCGTACCTCCCACGGGTAGTCATTTTCAAGCCAGTTGTCAGCCTCTTCCTTTTGACGTCCATCCACGATTTTCTGCTTGAACAGCCCATAGCGGTAACGAATGCCGTTACCGTAGCCTGCCACACCTGTCGACGCCATCGAGTCGAGGAAGCAAGCTGCAAGCCTGCCGAGGCCGCCGTTTCCGAGGCCCGGATCGACTTCCTGCTCTTCTATAGTTTCGAGGTCGGCGCCAAGCTCTTCGAGCGCTCCTGCAACCATGTCGCGAATCCCCAGATTTGAAAGGTAATCATCAAGCAGCCTTCCTATCAGGAACTCCATCGAGAAGTAATAGACTCTCTTCTTTTCCTCAAGGATGTACTTTTTTCCCGTTTCACTTTCTATTTCCCTCGCCATATCTGCTACGATATCCGCGAGAACCGCAAATCTTTCTCTGTCTGTGCAGCGTTCGAAAGGTCTGCCTATTTCCTGCAAGCAATAGCTTTGATATTTTTCGATAAACTCTTTTTTGCCTTTGAACATTTATTTTTCCTTTACTTTCCCTTTTTATCTGCGTCGCTTCAATATCAGGCCGCCAATCGACGGAACCCTGATTTTAACCGAATTGTCAAATCCGTGCCAAGGTTCCTTTTCACTCTTTAACTCTTCGTAATTTACATATCCGTTTCCGCCAAATTCCTCTCTGTCGGTATTGAATATTTCATGCCATTTGCCGGCTCTCGGAACCCCAAGCCTGAAATCTTCGTAGGTATCCGGCCTGAAGTTTATCAGAACCACCAGCTCGTCCTTCGGATTGAAGCCCTTTCTGGTAAATGCGATGATGGACTGTGCGGAATCATCCGCATCAAGCCACCTGAAGCCTTCCTCCTCGTAGTTTCTCTCCCAGAGTGCAGGCTCCTTTGTGAATAAATGATTAAGCTCCTTTATCAGCTGTCTCTGCTTTCTGTGGGTTTCGTAATCATCTGCAAGGAACCACTCTATGCTTTCATAATAGCGCCATTCTATAAACTGAGCGATTTCGTTCCCCATAAAGCTGAGCTTTGCTCCCGGATGGCACATCTGATACAATGCCAAAACTCTCATGCCCGCAAACTGTCTCCAGTAATCGCCCGGCATGCGTCCGATCAGCGATTTCTTTCCGTGAACCACCTCATCGTGTGAAAGCGGCAGAATGAAGTTTTCATTAAAAGCATACATCATCGAGAAATTGAGCAGGCTGTGCCTATCAGGCCTCGATGGGAAATCTGTCTGCATATACGACAGCGTATCGTTCATCCAACCCATGTTCCACTTAAAGTGGAAGCCCAGGCCTCCATCCGATGGCGGATAGGTGACAAGCGGCCATGCAGTGCTTTCCTCCGCAATCATCATTACATCCGGATAGCGAGTGCCGACCTCGTAATTCAGCCGGCGAAGGAATGCCGATGCTTCGAGGTTTTCCTCCGTCCCCTTGCTGTTAAATATTTTATCCTTTTCGTTTTCGACACCAAAATTGAGGTAAAGCATACTCGATACGCCGTCAACTCTGATACCGTCTACATGGTATTTTTCGATCCAGAACAGGGCATTTGAAATCAGAAAGCTCTTTACCTCACCGCGCCCGAAATCAAATATGTCGGTTCCCCACTGCGGATGCTGCCTTTTTTCAAAGAGCATGCTGCCGTTAAAGGTTGACAGTCCGTGCTCATCCTTGCAGAAATGCCCCGGAACCCAGTCGATGATAACGCCTATATTTTCTTTGTGGCATGCATCAATCAGCATGCAAAGCTCCTTTGGCTTTCCGTAGCGTGAGGTAGGGGCATAGTAGCCCGTAATCTGGTATCCCCACGAGCCATCAAAAGGATGCTCCATAACAGGCATCAGCTCAATATGCGTGTAGCCCATCTCCTTTACGTAAGGCACCAGCTTTTTAGCAAGCGCACTGTATGAAAGCGCCTCACCGTCCTCATCTCTGGCCCACGATCCGCAATGCACTTCGTATATGTTGAGAGGCTCCTCGAGAGGAGTGGTTTTCCTCCGCTTTTTCAGATATTCCTCATCTTTCCACTCATAGTCAAGCTCCCGCGCAAGCTTTGATGCCGTTCCCGGCGCAACCTCCGCAGTGAATGCGTACGGATCGGCCTTGTAGAACTTTCTTCCGTCATGCGTTTCTATCACATATTTGTACAGCATGCCCGGCTTGATTTTGGGTATAAAAAGAGACCAGATTCCGCCCTCTTCAGGCGTCATCGGGTAAGCCTCCATGCTCCAGTCGCAGAATTCTCCCGTGACAAATACGTTTTTTACATCAGGTGCCCATACGCCGAAAAGATACCCCTTTTCGCCGTCTTTCTCTTTTTCATGTGCCCCCAGCTTTTCATAGCTCCTGAGGTACTCACCTCTTCTGAAAAGATAGATTTCGTCATTACTAAATAGATTATTCACGGATATCTCCTTCACAACTCGTTCTGAACTATTTGAATTTTCTTATATATTACGTATTATACCACCAATTTGCGCAGTAGTGAACAATTCTTGTACAATTTATTTAAATATAAGAAAAAAAAGCCTGAAGAAATTCGCTTCTTCAGGCTTTGCAGACTATATTTTGTTTTATCTCTTTCCGGATGCATTTAATACATTCTTTATCTTGTGCTGTACCATTCCCTGAATAGCTGCTCTTGCAGGGGAGAGATACTTGCGAGGGTCAAACTCCGCAGGGTTTTCGATGAGGAACTTTCTGACCTCTGCAGTCATTGCGAGACGCAGGTCTGTATCGATGTTAACCTTGCAAATACCCCACTTTGTGGACTCTCTAATCATGTCCTCAGGTACACCCTGCGCTCCCGGAATGTTTCCGCCATACTGGTTGCACTTGTTTACGAACTCAGGAAGCACTGTTGATGCTCCGTGGAGAACGAGAGGTGTGTCAGGAATCAGGTTGTGGATAGTCTTTAATCTCTCGAAATCAAGATAAGGCTCGCCCTTGAACTTGTAAGCGCCGTGGCTGGTGCCGATAGCGATTGCAAGTGAGTCAACGCCTGTGCGCTGTACGAACTCTGCAGCTTCCTCCGGATCGGTGAAAGTGGCGGATCTGGCATCAACCTTTATGTTGTCTTCAACGCCTGCGAGCTTGCCGAGCTCTGCTTCGACTACTACGCCGTGTGCGTGAGCATACTCTACAACCTGCTTTGTGAGGGCAATATTCTCCTCATAAGGATGCTTTGAGCCGTCGATCATAACCGATGTAAAACCGTCGTCCACGCACTTTTTGCAGATTTCAAAATCTTCGCCGTGGTCAAGATGCAGGCAGATATCGAGGCCTGTGTCAATTACAGCGGCTTCCACCAGCTTCATCAGGTAAGCCGGGCGTGCATATTTACGTGCGCCGGCTGAAACCTGCAGAATTACAGGAGCGTTCTCTTCCTTTACGGCGTCAACTATGCCCTGAATGATTTCCATGTTGTTTACGTTGAATGCGCCGACAGCGTAATCACTTTTGAGTGCCTTAGCAAACATTTCCTTTGATGTTACAAGTGCCATCTGTTTTCCTCCTTTTTCCTACTCCGCTGCATGTTCTTCAAGCAGCTCATTCTTTACTTTCCAAAGCTCTTCCGAAAGGTCAACATAGTACTCCTGCGGATTTTCGAAACGAAGAATTTCCGGCCAGAGGTTGTCAACCTGCTTTGCACAATACTCCCTGATTTCGTTTACGGAAGGAGACTCGTATACGCACTTGCCGCCGCTGAAAATCTGCTTTTGCAGTTCTTCAACACGGTAGTTTGTCAGCTTTTTCCTTTTCCATACCGCATTAGGGTTGAATATTTCATAGCCTTCAGCGCAAGGCACAGGCTCGCTCGCCAGAGCGATTACGTCGGCCAGTGCCTTGTTTGTAGCCTTGTCATAGAATCTGTAAAGCTTTTTATAGCCCGGATTTGTGATCTTTGCCACATTTTCGCTGATCTTAATCTTTGGTATCATCTTTCCGTCCTTTTCGAGTGCGGAAAGCTTGTAAACTCCGCCGAATACCGGCTCGCTCTTTGCTGTTATGAGTCTTTCGCCCACGCCGAAGGAATCAATGCATGCGCCTTCGCGGAGCACTTCACGAATGAGGTACTCGTCAAGTGAGTTTGAAATACAAATCTGGCAGTCGGTAAGGCCTGCTTCGTCGAGCATCTTTCTCGCCTGCTTGGTGAGGTATGTGATGTCGCCCGAGTCAATGCGTATGCCTTTCTTTGGCGGATTGAGTTCCTTGAATACCTTTATGGCATTAGGAACGCCTGATTTTAATACGTTATATGTATCTACCAAAAGTACGCAGTTTGTCGGATAAATTTCCGCATACTTTTTGAATGCTTCGTATTCGCTGTCGTACATCTGTACCCAGCTGTGAGCCATGGTTCCGAGAGCCGGAACGCCCATGTCCCTGTCAACGACTGCGCAGGCAGTTCCCACGCATCCGGCGATATATGCGGCTCTGGCGCCATATGCGGCAGCCGATGTGCCGTGCGCACGACGAGTACCAAACTCCATTACAGCCCTACCGTTTGCTGACCTCACAATACGGTTAGCCTTTGTGGCTATCAGGCTCTGATGGTTAATCATCAGCAGAATCAGAGTCTCCAAAAACTGTGCCTGAATAACAGGTCCCTTTACCGTTACAATCGGCTCGTAAGGGAAAATTGGTGTTCCCTCCGGTACCGCCCAGATATCGCATTCAAGCTTGAAATTCTTTAGATAATCGAGGAATCTCTCAGAGAAAAATCCCTTTCCTCTGAGGAAGTTGATATCCTCATCCGTAAAGTGAAGTTCCTTGAGATACTCTATCAGCTGCTCAAGGCCTGCCATTATTGCGAAACCTCCGCCGTCAGGGATGTTTCTGAAGAACATGTCAAAGCATGCAATGTTGTCCGCCATCCCTGTTTCGAGATAACCATTAGCCATGGTCAGTTCGTAAAAGTCCGTCATCATGGTCATGTTTATCTCGTTCATAAATCTGTCGCTCATCGACCTTTCCTTTCTGTACTCCCTGCTGTCGGGATATTAAAAATTGAGAGGATAGGGGAAATCCCCATCCTCTCAAATTGTAGACCATTAATTAAGTAAAGTCAACCGCTACAGGATTTTTCTAAGGAATTCCGCAGTGTAGGAGGTTTTGTGTTTTGCAACCTCCTCGGGCGTTCCGGTAACAACGACTTTACCTCCGCGGTCGCCTCCGTCAGGCCCCATATCTATGATATAGTCGGCCTTTTTGATGACATCGAGATTGTGCTCAATAACCACTACCGTGTTTCCCGTTTCAACGAGTCTGTCGAGAACCTGAAGCAGTCTGTCGACATCCGCAAAGTGAAGCCCCGTAGTGGGCTCGTCGAGTATGTAAAGAGTTCGACCGGTGCTGCGCTTTGAGAGCTCGCTCGCCAGCTTTACTCTCTGAGCCTCGCCGCCCGAAAGCTGGGTGCTGGGCTGTCCCAGCTTTACATATCCGAGTCCCACCTGCTCGAGTGTTTCGAGCTGACGCACAATGGACGGGATATTTTTAAAGAACTCAAGCGCTTCAGTGACGTTCATTTCGAGAATGTCGTTTATGCTCTTTCCCTTGTATTTAACCTCCAGCGTTTCACGATTGTATCTTTGGCTGTGGCAAACTTCACAAGGAACATATACGTCGGACAGGAAATGCATCTCTATTTTGATGATTCCGTCGCCTCCGCAGCTCTCACATCTGCCGCCCTTTACGTTGAAGCTGAATCTGCCCTTTGAATAACCTCTGAGCTTTGACTCGGGAAGCTCCGCAAACAGGTCTCTGATATAGGTAAATACTCCGGTATAGGTTGCCGGGTTTGAACGCGGCGTGCGCCCTATCGGACTCTGGTCGATATTGATGACCTTGTCTATGTTCTCAAGTCCCTTCAGTTCTTTGTGCTCACCGGGTTCTTCTTTTGAATCGTAAAGGCTGCGCGCTGCGGATTTGTAGAGGATTTCGTTAACCAGACTCGATTTACCGGAGCCTGAAACCCCTGTTACGCAGATAAACTTCCCCAGCGGGAACTCCACATCAACATTTTGCAGATTGTGTTCCTTTGCCCCTATTACCTTTATGCTCTTTCCGTTTCCGGGGCGTCTGAACGAAGGAACCTCTATCTTCCTTTCACCGCGCAGGTACTGACCGGTAACGGATTCTTTGCAGGCCTTTATATCGTCAATGCTGCCTGCTGCAACAATCTCGCCTCCGTTAAGCCCGGCTCCCGGTCCCACATCGACTATGTAATCCGCCGCATACATCGTAT
>DGGP01000010.1 GCA_002392265.1 Firmicutes bacterium UBA3871
AGGCACCCCACCATCGAGGACAACGTTACGATATATTCCGGTGCCTCCGTTTTCGGCGGTGAAACCGTAATCGGCGAAGGAACCATAATCGGCTCAAATGCCTTTATCGTAAGCTCTGTTGCCCCCGGCAGCAGGGTGTGCGTATAGAGTAAGCCCGGAGTCTACGCAATCTTCCAGCTTACCGCGCGTTTTCTGCCGGAAACAAAGTTCCGGTAGATGCCGTCTTCGCGCATCAGTTGGTCGTGCTTGCCTTTTTGCACGATTTTGCCTTTGTCTATGACTATTATCTGATCTGCATTTCTAACCGTCTTCAGGCGGTGTGCAATCATGATAATGGTCTTTTTCTTTGTGAGATTTTCGATTGCCTCGGTAAGCTCCTTTTCGTTCTCCGGATCGACATTTGCCGTAGCTTCGTCGAGAATGATTATAGGCGCATCCTTCATTATTGCGCGTGCGATTGCAATTCTTTGCTTTTCACCACCCGAAAGAGTAGCCCCGCCTTCACCGACGATTGTTTCATAGCCTTCAGGCAGCGACATTATAAAATCATGGCAGCGTGCTTTCTTTGCGGCTGCAATCACATCCTCCATCGACGCCTCAGACCTGCCGAATCTGATATTGTTTGCAATCGTGTCCTCAAAGAGATATACCTTTTGGAATACAAAGCTGAAATTCTCCATAAGAGAATCAAAGCTGTAGTCCTTTACATCTCTGCCTCCGAGGGTAACCCTTCCTTCCTTTACATCCCAGAATCGCGCAATCAGCGATGTGATTGTCGTCTTTCCGCCGCCGGACGGCCCGACGATGGCTGTTGTAGTTCCTTCTTTTATGTCAAGTGTCACATCATCTATAATCTTGCGATTCTCATATGCAAAGCTTACGTTCTCGAGATGTATGTCGCGATTTTCAGGATGAATTACCTCCCCGTCTATGTCCATCTGCTCAATGTCGAGAATTTCGTTTGCAAGGTCCACGCCCTTTCCGATAACCTTTAAAAGCGCCGTGTATATTCCCGCTGAATCGAGTGCTTCAAATACCATAAATGAACACATAAGCATCGTGATGAGATATTCGAGTTCCATAGTGCCGCCAAAGTAGAAAGACAGCGATGCTGCAGCAATTGCTACACCTGCAAGCTTGCTGATAAGCATCTGAACTCCCACCGCAGGAATGGCTGTGGTTTCCGCAAGGATATCTGCTTTCTTCTTTCTCTCTACGCTGCCCGCAACTCTGCTGTTATTTTCTGCGAAAATGTTGTAATTCCTGATTTCGGCAATTCCCTGAACATATTCGAGAATCACCCCTACCATTTCTTTATCCGCTTCGATTTTCTCATCCGCGACCTTTGCAATCTTGCGATTTGTAATGCTGTTTACAATCATAAATACTGCAATTCCAATGATTGAAACCAGTCCTATTCTCACATCAAGCAGGAACATTGCAAGCGCAATCACAGCTGTCGTGATACTTCCCTGAAGCACCATCATTATTGCACGTGTTGCGATATCGCTCATCTGCTCGAGCGTATTAGTCGTAACCGAAGTGATGTGTCCCAGACTCGTATCGTTGAAATACCCCATAGGCAGGTATCTAAGGTGCTCGCCGATTTCAATTCGCTTTCCGGCGCAGGTATCGTATCCGCCTTCAGTCTGCAGCATATTGGTAAAGCGATTTACGACAGTCCTCCCTACAGTACTGATGAGCATAAATCCTATTACGCAGGCAAAGGTCTTTCCTTCTATTTTCCCGTAAACAGCTGCCTGAATCGCAAAGAATGCCGCGGGGATTTTCATTGCTCCGAACATTGCGTCCAGTACACCGAGTATTACTGCCCCATAGAACTTTTTTCTGTTTTTTTCATTGCAAAAGTCAAAAAACTTCTTTAACATCCTAAGCATAAGCTGCCTCCTCTCCCGAATCGCGTGTCATGCTGTGGGCTTCCCACATATTTCTGTAAAGCTCACATCCCGAAAGCAGCTCCTTGTGGGTTCCTTCCGCTTCGAGATTACCTTTGTTTATAACGAAAATCCTGTCGGCAGTCTGTATTGTTGAAAGTCTGTGCGCTATTACGATAAGCGTGCGCCCCTTCACAAGCTTTGCCACACTTTCCTGCACAAGGGCTTCGTTTTCCGGATCGGTATAAGCTGTCGCCTCATCCATAATTACCACCGGCGCATCTTTCAGCATCGCCCTGGCAATACAAATTCTCTGCCGCTCTCCGCCCGACAGATGTCCGCCCGCTCCGCCGACAAGCGTATCATAGCCGTTTTCAAGATTCATGATAAACTCGTGGCAGCCCGAGGCCTTTGCCGCCGCCACAACCTCTTCATCAGTAGCGCCCGCCTTTCCGAGCCTGATGTTCTCCTTTACTGTCATATCAAAGAGATAGTTGTCCTGCGCAACATAGGCAATCTGACCCATGTAGTAGTAAAGCGGCAAATCTTTAATGTTTACCCCGCCGTATGAGATACTGCCCGAATCAACATCCCACAGAGAGTCAATAAGCCTTGCAATCGTACTCTTTCCCGAGCCCGACGGTCCGACAATGGCATTTACCTCGCCTTGCTTTATTTCCATATTGATACCGTGAAGGACTTCTTTATCCTTGTAGGTAAATCTGACATCCCTAAGCGAAATGTCAGAGCCCTCAGGAACATCGACAACCCTTCCCGGTCTTTCCATCTCTTCTCTTTCCAAAATCTCCGTTACTTCTCCGAATATGGTTCTCATCTTTGAAATGTCGTCGGAATATGAGAAGGCAATAATGAGCGGAGTAATAATCCCTGCTGAAAGGATGATGCATGTGATAAAATCTCCCGCTGCCAGACTGCCGCTGCGAACCAGCAATAGCCCTACAGGCAATACGCCAAGGAAGGTCGCCGGCGTAAAGCACATCGTTCCCGCCTGCCACCACACGCATTTTCTCATCCATCTGATGAAGCAGTCCGCACCTTCTCTCGCAGCATCTACAAACTTCTCATACGAGCTGCCGGTTTTTCCAAAGGCCTTTATGACCTCGATGCCATTTATGTACTCGACCGCAGTATCATTTAAATATTTGGTCTTTTTAACCGTTGTATCAAAGTCGCCTTTACTCTTTACTATCATGACTGTAGCGCAAAATGCACCGACCACAGCCGGAAGCAGGGTGGCAAGCCCCATGCGCCAGTCTATTGCAAGCATATATACAAACATGACCAGCGGGAGCAAAAGGTTTGCCGTAAACTCCGGTATGATATGCGCCAAAGTGGTCTCCATCGAATCGACACGCTCCACTATTATATTTTTGTAAGAGCCGCTGTTATCGTCGAGAACGGAACCCAGCGGAATGCGTGAAAGCTTTTCGCAAAGATCTGTTCTGATTCCGGCAAGCACATTAAAGGTCGCCACATGTGAAAGCGTAGTGGATAAATTGTGAAACAGCACTCTCACAACCCATGCCAGCGCTATAAGCAGAATCTGCCAAAGGTAATAATTTGCATTGTTGTTTCCGCCAAGCAGATTTCTGACCATATCCGCTATAATAAGGTATGGTACAAACGATGCTGCAACTCCTGCTATCGCAAGCAGGATACTACCGCAGTAGTATCCCTTTTTTCGCCCGGCGAATTCGGCTACCCAGGACATAACTCCTCTTTTTTTCATAGTATCTCCCCTTCCTTATTTCTTAATTAACGTTGCTTAGTGCAATCTATACCCTGATTATGTTAGCAATTGCTAACTACAAGGTTTTAATAATGACCCCAAACCGAACTATTGAGCTTGGAGTCATAAATATTAATCCGTAGGCAGGCTGCCGTCTTTTATCAGTCTCAGCATGATGTCGGCAATCTTCGGGTCGAACTGTCGACCCTTGTTTTTTTCAAACTCTTCGATAATATGCTCTTTTGAAAGCCTGTCTCTGTATACGCGATTTGTGTTCATCGCATCAAACGAATCCGCAACGCAAATCATTCTTGCAATCATCGGAATATCTTCACCGGCTTTTCCCTCAGGATATCCCCTTCCATCATACCTTTCGTGATGATAAAGAGCACCCTCGCCCGCATTTTCAAGGCTCTTAAAGCTGCTGAGGATTTCACCTCCGCGCACTGTGTGCGACTTGATGACCTCGAATTCTTCTTCGGTCAGCTTGCCCGGTTTGCGCAAAATGCTGTCCGGGACACCGATTTTGCCGCAGTCGTGAAGCAGCGCAACGTAATAGATACGCTCGAGTGCTTCTCCCTCATATCCCAGTTTTTCGGCAATAAGCCTTGTGTAGGTTGCAACACGCTTTGAATGACCGTTTGTATACGAATCCTTTGCATCGATGAAGCCTGTAAATGTTTCTATAGATTCACTTATGATGATGTTGTCGCGCTCGTGACGCACATTGTACTTTTTAATCTGTGCGGCAGTGACTGCGAACATCAAAAGTGCAATCAGCCATATTGCCATACCGCCGAGCGAAACCTTGAACAGCGTTTCGCTTTTAAGCTGTCTGTGAAGCTTGTACTCGATATCAATTGTCGAGTCATCAATAGACTCACCGATAGGCACATAGATAATGAATCCGGGGACAGTTCCTTCGTTTGCCTTTATTGGAACTTCAAGTGCATTCGGGCTGTCACTCGGATAATATACCAGATAATCTCCCGGCTCCATGGTAACCAGAGTCTCACCATCAACGGTAAAGAATTTCAGATTGTAGTCGCTCGAATTGTAATCGCGTAAATCCGGAATAGTTTCCACAACTTCGCTGCCGTCCTTCATCTGGTGGATTTCCAACGCCCCGTTCCAAGCGGACGACAGGAATGCTCCGCTGTTAAAGTTCAGTCGGAACGAGAATTCGGAGACTTCATCGTTTGTGTTGTTTGCAAAAGCAAAATCATAGGTGTGAGCTTCGTAATTGTGTTCCGTCAGTCCCTCGCCGTCAAAATCAAAAACCTTGGTCCATGTGCTGCTCCTTTGCGTAACGCTTAAAGAGAGGCTCTCTGCCCGGGTGCTATCCTGCGAGAAAGCCTCTTCTCCCGAAAGAGATTCGGTGTGTACCGCGTTGTTGTAAGCATTGGTCTTGACAATGCTCCCGACAAAAAGAGCGGCCACAAGCAGTAACGTAATCGCGAAAGCCCATATTGCGTGCTTTCTGACACTATTCATTTTCTCATCCTCCACTTCGCCTATGTAATCTGCATACCATACACCTTTTTTATCGGGTTCTGTTTTGCCGCATTGATGTATTCTCTGCAAATTTAATGCTTACTAATGTTCTATCACATATTGTTTCTTTTTTAAAGCATTTTTGCGAAAACGATGAACACTTTAGGAAACTTCCCACATGGCACCCATATTCTTAAATCCGCCCTCCGGCATGCAGCCCGAGCAAGCGGTGCCTCCGGAGCAGCCGGAGCAGCCGCTGCAGCAGCTACAGGAATGTCCGCAGCCTGCGCTCTGTGAAAAATCAATTTTCCTGATCACCTTTGAACGCTCCAGAAACTCTATGTCGCGTTTTACCTTTTCAACGGAGGTTCCAAGCTCCATTGCCAGCATTTCAAGAGTACGCGATTTTCCGTCTTTCAGTAAGCTTAATAATTCTTCCATTTCACTTTACCAAATTAAAAGTCCTATATGATATGCAATTCCGGCAAGGACGAGAGCTACTCCCGTGTAGTAAAGAGCGATTTTTGCCGTCCACTTTGCCGAATGGGTTTCCTGGTAAGTCGCAGCAAGCGCAACGATGCAAGGCATATTAAAGGTCATCGCAAAGATAAGTGCCAAAGCTTCCGGCTTTGGTATGTTTGCAACAAGCAGCTCGTTTATATTCTCTGCAGCCGCGCCGCCTACTACAGAACCTACCGAAATGGTGCCCGCACCTGTAAAGATTGTGCTCAGCACGCCAAGTGCACCCTCTTTACCGAGGCTTGACGCGATAAACGCCATAAAGGTCTGCCATCCCATGCCGAAAATTTTCGTCACAGGCTCGATGAATACACCAATCTTGTAAAGAACGCTGCCTGTAATATCTCCTGTCGGTGTAAACGAAAGGAGCCAAAAAGCAAAGGCCACGATTACAACTACCTTAAGCGCTCTGATAAAGGTGTCCTTTGTGCGACCAAGCACATATCTGAAAAGGGCGCCCCACTTTGGCTTGTGGTAAGGTGGAAGCTCCATAATCATGCCATAGCGATCTTCAGGCTTTACCAGCGAACGGCCGAAAATTTTTGCCGTAATCCACATATGGAGCAGCATAACTATCAAAATTGACACGATTATTACCGGTGTCCATGCGCCGAAGAATACTGTGGAAAGCATTGGAATTACAGCCCATGCAGCGCCACACGGCACAGCCCATGCAAGCGCGATTGTCAGAACCTTTTGCCCCCAATTGTCAATAACTCTCGTTCCCGCTGCACCACCCATTGTGCAGCCAAAGCTGATTAGGAACGGCATTACAGACTTTCCCTGAAGTCCGAACTTTGCCATCGTGTTATCAAACACATAAGAAATTCTAGCCATAACACCTATCTCTTCGAGGAGTCCGAACACCAGCGTTACACCGAACACAAAGCCAAGCATCTGCACTACGAAGCATACAGATCTCAGCACAACATCGCATAGAATTGCCGCAATAAAAGCAGGGCAGCCGACGCTTACAAGCGCTACTTCCAACGGGTCAGGAATCATTCCGATAGCCTGTCCCAGTCCCATAATAGGCAGCGCCGGAATGAACGATGCAATCAGCCCGAGCAGCACGGTTATTATTACCACAGGCTTTCCCCAGATACGGTGGGTTATCATTCTGTCAAACCTTCCAAGCGATATCTTTGTTTCTTTGGACTGCACGGCATTTGAAAGCAGGCCGTCAATCCACGCAAACTTTTTCTCGCCCGTCTGAACTACTCCCCTCCCCGCAAGAGGAAGCGCGGCTTCAAACGCTATCTTATCATTGCCCGAAAGAGCTGCCTTTATTTTCGCAACGACAGGAGCGTCTCTTTCAACTGCTTTTGCAGCGAGCCACACCTTTGAATATCCCGGAATGATGTTGTCCGGAATCAGCTCCTTAATTTTACAATAGGATTCGAGCTCACTGTAGCTCTTGTCGAGTGCCGCCGGATCCATGACCGTTTTATCCTTTGTCGCGCGCTCGAGTACGCCATAAAATCCTTCATACGCTTTTTTGTCATGTGCCGAAAAGAGAAGAACCGGTATCCCGAGTCTCTTTTCAAGCTCTTTTTCGTTTATTTTCTTTCCCTGCTCTGCAGCCACATCGCTCATATTAAGCACCAGAAAGCACGGGACCGTAATTCCCGCATAGTCTGCGAGCATGAAAAGGCTTCTTTCAAGCTGCGAGCTGTCCGCCAAGATGCAGACAACATCTGCTTTTCCGGATGCGATGTAATCTCGAGTAATGATTTCTTCATCGGAATTTGCAGAGAGACTGTAGGTTCCGGGCAGATCCGCTACAAGGTATTCTTTCCCATTATGCTTGAAATATCCTTCTTTTTTTTCGACTGTCTTTCCGGGCCAGTTTCCAACGTGCTGCTTCATCCCCGTAAGAGCATTAAACAGTGTCGATTTACCGGAATTAGGCTGGCCTAAAAGGGCAATCACCGTTTCGTTTTTGTCTGTCATTTTATTTTCCTCCGTCTACTTCAATATGGCCGCATTCCGAACGGTTCAGCGCAATCATGGTGTCTCGTGAATAAACCAGCATAGGTCTGCTCTTTTCATTTTTCACAACTTTAACCTTGCACCCCGGAGTAAGCCCAATGGATGTGATTCTGCTTATAAAACGCGCATCTCCGTTTATTCCTGCGATGATGCCCTCAGCATTTGTTCCAAGTTCCGATAGTTTTTTCATATCTTCATCTCCTCTTTTTAGTACTTATTAATACTTTTTAAATGAAAGCAGTGTGAAGCCCGCCGAGTCGACGATTCTGCAAAGCTCCTCCTCGGTCTCCTCTCTCTTTGAAAGAAGCTCAACCTCAGCCTTTCCGACATCTGCCTTTGCCCATCTCTGACCCCCTTCGTTAAAGGCATTTTCAATTCGCACTGCACAGTTTGAACAATGCATGCCTTCTACGTTTAAGAGATAAGAGAACGCATAATGGTCCCTGTTCCTGTCGGCGACTTTTATTTTCTTTGGCGCGGGGTCTTTCCCTCCGCAGCAGGATGAACCATAGCGAATTCTGCGAACTGTGCTGTATACAGCCACTGCTATTACTACGACAAGCAGCGCAACTATTATGCTATTTCCCATTTCGTTTCCTCCCTCCGGCAAGACTTGCGAGTCTGCCGATATTGTTAGCATTTGCTAACTTGTGGTTTTAAGTTTGGTGGCTGACTCTTTGAGTGGAGTTAGCCACCTCTAACTAATTAATATATACTACATTTTCTTGTTTTGCAAGTAATTTTTAATCCAGCTCTGCCTTTCCTGTATAAAGACGGTAGTATTTGCCCTTTGCTGCAATCAGTTCCTCGTGGGTGCCGCGCTCGATGATGCAGCCGCCCTCGAGCACCATAATCACATTTGCGTTGCGAACGGTGGAAAGTCTGTGCGCAATAACAAAGACCGTGCGGCCCTCCATCAGTCTGTCCATACCGCGCTGTACGATGGACTCCGTACGCGTATCGATTGACGATGTCGCCTCATCGAGAATCATAACAGGCGGGTCTTCAACAGCTGCGCGTGCAATTGAAATCAGCTGCCTCTGGCCCTGCGAAAGCCCTGAGCCGTCGCCCGAAAGCACGGTATCGTAGCCTTGCGGCAGGAGTCTGATAAAGCTGTCGGCATTTGCAAGCTTTGCCGCAGCGATACATTCTTCGTCGGTCGCGTCCGGATTTCCGTAGCGGATGTTTTCCATAACCGTCCCGGTGAATAAGTTTACTTCCTGGAGCACCATGCCGAGCGAGTGACGCAGATCGGCCTTGCGTATGTCGCGAACGTCGATGCCGTCGTAGGTGATGCTGCCCTGCTGTATGTCATAAAATCTGTTGATCAGATTAGTGATTGTGGTCTTGCCGGCACCTGTAGGGCCGACGAACGCAACCTTCTGTCCCGGTTTTGCGTAGAGCGTCATGTCCTGTAAAACCTTCTTGTCTGGCAGGTAGCCAAAGTCCACATCGGTCAGAATCACATGGCCGCGAAGTGGGACAAGCTCGTAGCCTGTGGCTTCCGCGCTGCCCTCCACCGAGGCAGGCTTCTTCCACGCCCAGGAGCCGGTGCGGTGCAACGATTCGGTAAGCATGCCGTCTGCGGTTTTTTCAACGCTTACGAGAGTGACCTTTCCCTCGTCGAGTTCAGGCTCTTCGTCGAGCAGGCGGAAAATTCGTTCTGCGCCGGCAAACGCCATAACGACTGAGTTGATCTGCTGCGAAACCTGCGAGATCGGCATGATGAAATTTCTCGAAAGCTGCAGGAATGCTGCAATTGTGCCGAGCGTCAGCACGCCCATGCCTGCAAGCGAAAGATTCGGAGCCCCTGCTATTGCAAGTGCGCCGCCGATTACCGCAATCAGGACATAGAGGAGATACCCCATATTTCCCATGATTGGCATCAGTATATTCGCATACCTGTTTGCGCTTGTCATGTTCCCGCAAAGCTCTTCGTTCAGCTCGTCAAAGCCTGCTTTGGTTTCCTCTTCATGGCAGAAAACCTTTATGACTTTTTGTCCGTTTATCATTTCCTCGACATAGCCGTTGACCTTGCCGAGAGATTCCTGCTGACGTTTGAAATACATACCGGATTTGCCCGCTACCATGCCGACAATACGGAACATAATTACAACAAATACTATTGCAAAGAGAGTCAGCCAAACCGAAAGATAAAGCATCGATGCTGTCACGCAAATCAGTGTCAGCGCCGAAGAAAACATCTGCGGCAGTGCCTGCGAAATGAGCTGGCGAAGCGTATCTGTGTCGTTTGTGTAGTGTGACATTATATCGCCGTGCGAGTTCGTGTCAAAATATTTGATTGGCAGACTCTGCATGTGCTCGAACATCTCGTTTCGGACATCGCGTAGAATCCCCTGTGATACGGTTACCATCAGATAATTCATCAGGAATGCTGCGATTACACCTGCTGCGAGTATTATCGCGATGTTGCAAAGCATATGTGCGAGGCCCGAGAAATCGGGAGCTGCTTCAAGCAGCAACGGCTCGATATAGTCGTCAATCAGGCTCTTTATAAAGAGCGATGAAACGGCCGAGCTGGCTGCACTGACAAATATGCAGATTGCCACTATGAACAGACGGATTTTGTATTTTTTGAAGTATGACAGGATGCGGCGGAAGGTTTCCTTTCCGTTTATCATGCCCTTCATCCCCTTGATTGCGGATTTTCCGAGGTTCTCGTTTCTTCTACTCATCACCGATACCTCCCTTCATCTGGGAATCGTATATCTCACGATAGATATCGGAGCTTTCGAGGAGCTCTTCATGCGTTCCGATTGCGCTGATGCAGCCATCGTCCATTACGATGATGCGGTTCGCATCCTGCACGGAGGATATTCTCTGTGCGATTATGAGCTTTGTAGTGTTTGGAATCTCTTCGCGGAAAGCCTTGCGAATCAGAGCATCCGTCGCCGTGTCAACCGCAGAGGTTGAGTCGTCGAGAATGAGAATCTTCGGCTTTTTGAGAAGAGCTCTTGCGATGGTGAGGCGCTGCTTCTGGCCGCCTGAAACGTTCGTGCCGCCCTGCTCGATGGCGGTGTCGTAGCCCTGAGGCATCCTGCTTATAAACTCCTCTGCCTGGGAAAGCTCGCAGGCGTGGCGGATTTCATCGTCGGTGGCTTCCTTGTCGCCCCAAAGGAGGTTGCTGCGCACCGTGCCGGAGAAGAGCTCGTTCTTCTGAAGGACCATTGCTACGCCGTTTCGAAGGGCTTCGATGTCGTAATCACGCACATCGTGTCCGCCGACACTGACGCTGCCTGCTGTGGCATCGTAAAGCCTTGGAATCAGCTGAACCAAAGAAGACTTACCTGAGCCGGTTCCGCCTATGATGCCGATGGTTTCACCGCTTGCAATGTCGATTGAAATATTTTTGAGCGCCAGCTTTTCTTCATCATCATAGTATGAAAATGCGGCGTTTTTGAAGCTGATTGAGCCGTCAGGCAAATCGAAAATCGGGTTTTCGCAGTTCGTAAGCGTCGATTTTTCATCGAGAAGCTCGCAGATACGGTCTGCCGAGGTCTTTGCGATGGTAATCATTACGAAGATCATGGACAGGAACATCAGGCTGATCATTATCTGCATAACGTAAGAAAGCATGCTCATCAGTTCGCCCGTGGACATGCCGAGCACGGGGTCGCCGCCGCTTGCGACGATGGCGCGTGCGCCGAACCACGAGATGAAGAGCAGGCTGAAATATACACAGGCCTGCATTACAGGCATATTGAAAGCAATATTCTTTTCTGCACGGCTGAAGA
>DGGP01000101.1 GCA_002392265.1 Firmicutes bacterium UBA3871
CGCGAGCCAGAAGACCTGCATCGACCATAGGCAAACCGACGGTGAATCGGACAAGTTGCCTGCTAATTTTGCGTGCAGAAAAACGGCTGTATCGGAGAAATCCGGTACAGTTTTTTATTTTATGCAAGCTACAAAAATTTGGCTTTTCAGCAGCCGGAAGATGACAGAACTTCCGGTAAATTTCTCCGATACGTGCCCCGCCGGCTTGGGAAGTGACGATACCGAGCCGGCATGGCATGATATTTTTTGGGAGAAAGCTGAAAAATGGTCAGTAAAAAAGGAGAACGTTATGAAAGCAAAAACAAGTTACAAGCGCATAGTTGCTTTTCTTTTGGTATTTGCAATGGTAATTGCGACCGGAGCATCCGGTATCGGCAATTTTGCAGGTATCACAGAGGAAGTATATGCGGATGCTCCCAATTATGTGACTGCAAATGTAACTATTGCATCACAAAAGGATGGAGCTTTTCTTCATGCCATTACTACGGCAGCTGTAAGGTCAGACCTTGCGGAAAGCTACGGCTTTACCGATAATGTTGCAAGCACAACATCTGTATCTGCGCTTGACGTACTGGTAAAGGCACATGAAATAAAGTATGGCAGCAGCTTTACGCAGAGTAGTGTGGGGGATTACCTCGCAGTGGAGAATGGTCAATTCGGCATGATGATAACAAAGCAGTTCGGAGAAGCCACTTCTGCTGTAGGTTTTAATGTAAACGGTGCGCAATCACCGGTTGGTATTGCAGATACTATTATTCAAGATGGCGACGTAGCAGAATTTTATTTCTACCGGGATACGACACGTTGGTCAGATATATATACTTATTTCACAGTTAATAATAATCCTGTATGGAATTTATATGCTTTTGTGGGCGAGCACATATCTTTAACATTAAAGGGCGGAGCACCATATGAAGCATTAACAACTGCAAATGCCATTTCGGATGCGAGCATATATACTGTTAATCAGGATTGCTCAACTACAATTATTTCGGGAAAAGTTACTGAAGCTAATGGTAGCGTAACATTATCTTTTAATAGTGAGGGCGTTTATTGCATAGCAATTGATAGACAGCATACTATAGGGACAGCACCATGCATGATGCCGCTTTTAAGAATAACAGTTGTGGAAACTTCAACTGATGTAGCTGACGATGTGCTTGTTACAATTCCGGGTTCGGAAAGCTTTACAGGTATTGCACATCCGGTTATTCTCCAAAGCCTCGATATAAACAGCTTTGATATCAGACCGTTCATGACGGGGGACACGCTGTCATATCAGCCGACTGCAAGCATAAAGACTGCAAATGCACTGATTGAAGCAGTTTACTATTCAATCTATGGCACAGATCCGTCGGCGTCTGACCTTAACGTATCCGCAGACAGTGATGTTGCACGGGCGATAAAAGCGAAGCTTAATATAGGCATGGGCAGCTGGGGCCTTTCGCAGAACAGCATCTACGGAAATACATTTTATCAGATGTCTGCAATTGACAATCAGTCATGCTGGTATGGAATAGGACAGCAGGATGTTTCAAGCGAAGACAAGGTAGCGTTTTATTCGTCTGCGACAAATGAAAATTATTCATATTTCGATGTATTAAATGCAGAGCCTTCGCTTGCACTTGGAGGCGTATATCCTAATATACATCTAAAGCTCAGACAGAACTACCTCCACTACGATTCTTCATGGAATACCGTTTCGGATCCTGTAGAGGCAGCCTCTGTGAATGCTAACAATTACGATTACGGAGACACAAACGCTAACGGAATAATCGAGTTTGATGTTATGGAGGCAACCACATCCGGCATCCACTCATTTATAGTAAAGGGTACGAGTGATCATACCCTGCCTGCATACCTGAAGGTATCATACAATTTTAACGGCACGACAATATCGGCGCTTTCGATAACAGAAACCGTTTCGGCAGATACCGCAGTTCAGACACTCAGTATTAACGGTGTAAATGCAATAACCTTCCAGGCAAACAACCTGCCAATGACTGTGGTAACCGCAGAAAGCAGCGTTAATATAAATGCATCTGTCAGAGATACAGGTGCGGCAACCATCTCGGGAAGAGCAATTTATGTTAATGGCAGCAGGATTGGAAATGACTTCCCTAATGTTACAGGTGGCACTGTAAGCGTACCTCTTGCAAACGGAACGAGTGTAATAAGCTTTACAGTATGCAACGGAACAGACAGCGAAGAATATAACCTGACAGTAAACAAATCGGCAGTAGCACCGAATAATTCAGCAGCCGTTGCAGCTGTAATAAACGGAATTGCAGATTATACAAGCTATGCGGCAGTCGATTATACATACGGCTGGATTCTGGCAAAGAAGGCTGCGGGAATGAATGCTTCCGATGCCGAGAAAAATGCTTTCCTTGCATCAGTATTAAGCGAAGCAAGCGCTGCAAGCTCAGCTCTTACGCAGGGGCAAAAGGCGAAAATGGCAATCGCACTTTCCTCGCTCAATATAGATGCTACCAGAGTGCCTGCTTTAAACGGTACCATAGTCGATATGGCAGGAAGAGCATTTGCAACAAATGCTGCATCGGTAACCGTATATGATTTGCCATATATTTTGATGCTTCATGATTTGAATCTTTATGAATCCTCATCAAATGCGGAATGCAGCAGAGAGGCTGTAATTGCAAATATCCTCAGCAAGTATAATGACTATGACAACTGGCACACAAACATCGGCTGGAACTGCGGAAACTCAATGGGACCTGATGCTTCCGCAATGATGCTGCCGGCACTGGCTCCGTATTACAGAGCTGCAGCAGCAAATACATCAGCTAACGGCATTTCGTATGCGTCATGCGCTGCAATAAAGGCGCTTGTAGACGCGGAAATAGCATCGTACAGTGCTATTCAAAACTCTGATAACGGAACAATAGGTAATAACGCAAACAGTACCGCAATGGTCATTTCCGCTCTGGCTTCAGTTGGAGTGAATCCAAATACGGATACGCGTTTTATAAAGAATAACAGCTCTCTTGTAGATGGACTTCTGCTTTACAAGAGCTCAGACAACAGACTCGGATATACGAGCAGAACATACAATTCGCTTGCATCCCTTCAGGGCCTCGAGGCTCTCGGAAACTATCGCGATTTCCTTGCAGGCGGAGATGGCTGCCAATATGCTTTTGCAGCAAGCGTAGCACCTTATACAAGCTGGCCGGCTGATGTCAGACTGCTTACAGACATCATCGTAACCATGCCTGCAAAGACAACCTACAATGTAGGCGAAGCCTTTGATACATCCGGCATGGCCATTACTGCTGTTTATAACGGTAATTCAGCATCGACCGCAGCAATAAGCACCGGCTACACGGTATCACCTGCAAACGGTACGACTCTAGACACAGTGGGCGTTAGAACCGTAACGGTTGAATATCAGGGCATTTCAAAGACATTTAATATCGTTGTAAATCAG
The DNA here is from genome assembly GCA_002392265.1 of Firmicutes bacterium UBA3871. Taxonomy (GTDB): domain Bacteria; phylum Bacillota; class Clostridia; order Peptostreptococcales; family Anaerovoracaceae; genus UBA3871. Next base: position 3,449 of record DGGP01000101.1, read on the forward strand.
GATGCTTCGACGCCATATCAGGTGAGCAAGGTTAATGTCAGAGTGCAGAGCACTACAGGGACAATTGCTCAGGACAGTAATCTGGTGATAAACGAAGGCACAACTACGGTTATGGACGTGCTCCGTACAGTGCTTAATGCAGCGGGCAAGACCTGCGTTATCAGAAACGGCGGCGCTTATGTAGCCAGCATCGATGGACTCGGCGAGTTTGACGGCGGTCCAAACTCCGGATGGATGTACAATGTAAACAACGTTACTCCGCAGGTACCTGCAAACGAGTGCGAGCTTCATAACGGTGATACTGTTCTTTGGTACTACACTCTCGATTTCACCAGAGATTCCAGAAATACAGGCGGAATGGGCGAGACTGCTGCAACCGAAACCGAAGGCACGGTATCGAGCAGCGTTGAGACTGCCGCAACAGTTGTTGAAGGCAGAGCTACTGCAAGCATTTCATCAAACGATGTAAGCAAGGCAATCGAAAAGGTTACCGAGCAGGCAAAGGCTGATACTACAGGCAAGACTGCCGAAAAGGAGGTCGTGCTTGAAATTAAGGCAAGCGGTAATGCGGATGCGGTTGAGGCAAAGCTTCCTGCAGAAGCAGTAAAGGCTCTTGCAGGTGCTGATGTAAACACAGTAATTGCAACTGACTGCGGAAATGTAGAGATTCCAAGCGATTCGCTTGCAAATATTAACTCTCAGGCGAACGGCAAAGATCTTTCCGTTGCTGTAGAAAACAAAAAATCAGAGGATGTTATAACCGAAAGTGTTTCCGAAAAGATTAAAGAGGAAACAGGCATTGGAAAAGAAGCTATCGAAGGCGCATCCATCGTTGACGTAACAATAAAGGCAGGAGACAGTGAGATTACATCATTTGGCGGCAGATCCATTCGGCTTTCACTGCCTGTTCTCGGTCAGCAGATTGTCGGCAGACTTTACAAGGTCATTGCAATCAGCGCAAACGGCGCACTTGACATGCTGACAGGAAAGTGCAGCATGAGAAACGGTGTGAAGGTTATGGATCTCAGTTCAACTCACCTGACAACCTTCGTGCTCACAAGTGAAGAGGTAAAGAATCCTTTCAGTGATGTAAAGGAAAACGATTACTTCTATAATCCTGTTCTTTGGGCAGTGGAAAAGAACGTGACAAGCGGCAAGACTGCAGACACATTCGCACCGTTTGACGGCTGCACCAGAGCGCAGATGGTTACATTCCTCTGGAGAGCTTCAGGCTCACCGTGGGCAAGCGCTAATTGGCACTTCAGCGATGTACCGGAAGACGCTTACTACGCAGATGCGGTTGAGTGGGCAATCGCAGCAGGCATCGCAAAGGGCACAAGCGAGAACACGTTTGATCCTAACGGCTCAGTAACACGCGAGCAGCTTGCGGCATTCATTTACCGCTATGCACAGGACAAGGGACAGGGCTTTACAGGCGCATGGATGTTCCTGCTCGATTATAACGATGCATCGCAGGTAAGCGAGTGGGCAGATGAGGCAATGCACTGGTGCGTAATGAAAGGCATCGTTTCGGGAACCGGTGAAAAGACTTTATCTCCAAAGGGTGAAGCAAACAGAGCTCAGATTGTTACTATGCTCTACAGATATTTTGAAAATTACTCCTCAATATAAAATAGGTATTTCTAACCAAGGGTATCGGTCCGGCGAAAGCCGGACCGATACCTTTTAAAACATATTTTAAACAATAATTCTGAATATTTTTTGTATTTTAGGTCCGGAAGGTTTACAAGCAATGCAAAAATATATATAATTATTATGTATACTTATGTGTTGTATCGAGAAACAGACTTATTGTTGTCACAGGAAAGGGAAGAAATGAAAAAGAAATCCCCACATTTAGGGAGCATGCTACTCAGCAGAGTACTCATCATGGTTATTACAGCAGTCTTGGTTGTAGGGCTCGTTGGATGTTTTACCATCAGGAACATTGCCATAAATGATATGGAGGAAAAGGTAATTCTCCAAAATCAGGCTTACGGTCAGGTTTTGGAAAGCGCGCTTGACAGATACAAGCTCTCTGTGCAGGCAATCGCAAACGACAGCCGCATTATGGATTCTTCCCTTTCTGTTGCAAACAGAAAGGCAGTACTTCAGCACCTTGCGGATTCGTACGGTTTCCTGGATGCATCCGTATCCTATTTAAACGGAAGCACCTACAATAATACAGACATATCGGACCGAGAGTATTTTCAACGCGCAAAGAGCGGTGAAACCTATGTTTCATCGACGATGATTCGAAAGACAGATGGTTCGACCGTAATGTTTGCAGCAACGCCGGTACTCAGAAACTCGCAGATAGTGGGCGTTGTATATGCGGCAATAGATTTCAGCGAATATTACAACCTTTTCGGAATGCTTGATGTCGGCGAAAAGGGCTTTGCTTTCATGCTTGATAAAAACGGCACTATCCTGATGTGCGAGGACAGCGAAATCGTAAACAGCATCACTACGTATCAAAGTCTCGCAGCAGAAAACAGCGATTATGCCGATTATGAGTCGCTGGCATCTTTTGTGCTGGGAGAAGACGACGGCACGACCGATTTTAAAATTAACGGGGATAAATATTACGTATCATATTACACGCTCGAGGGATCGGATGACTGGCATTTTGCGATAGTATCGAGTCGCAGCGAGAATCTGGCACCTATGTTAAAGAGTAACATCTTGATTTTCATAATACTGGTGCTTTGCATAATTGCAGCAGTTATCGTTTCGGCCGGCTTGAGGAAGCAGATAATAACTCCGCTTGCCGGAATTACAGAGAGGATAAAGGCTCTTGCAAAGGGAGATGCTGCGAGCCCTGTAGCGGAAGCGGATGTTTGTGTCGAAATCAGCGATTTGCAACAGGCTACCAAAGAGATGGTTGCGCAGATTAGCGGGCTTATCGATACAGCAGACAATCTTAAAAAGGATGTGCTTGCAGGAAATCTTGATTCCAGAGGTGACAAGGAGAAATTTGCGGGCTCTTACGGAGAGCTGCTTGCCGGAATCAATTCACTGCTTGATGCGTTCGTAGAGCCGCTTCGTGTATGCAGTGAAAGAATGCACTCCATAGGTGTGGGAATAATTCCTGAAAAGATAGATATTGATAACCTCGACAGTAAGGGCGAGTTTGCGGAAATTGCAGGCTCGATTAACTTCTGCATTGAGGCTGTGGACCGGCTTGTCGTAACATCGCAGAGAATCGCGAAAGCGGCCATCGCAGGCGATTTCACCGAAAGAGGAGACCTTTCCGAGCATGATGGAGAGTTTAAATCCATCATTGAAGGCTTTAACAAAACGCTTGATGTTATCCTTGATAAAGCCAGATGGTACAGATCGATACTTGACTGCGTTCCGTTCCCAATCCAGGTTGTTGACAGCGATATGCGCTGGACATTTGCGAACGGCAGCTTTGCAGATGAACTTAGAAGCAGGGGTGTAATAAAGGGAAAGAGAGAAGAAATCTACGGAAATGAAGCAATAGACAACAGACATCCGATGTGCTCTGAAAGCGAAAGCGGCTTTAACAAGTTTAAAGCCGGCATTACGGAATCCACTTTTGAATACGAGGGGAAGATTATGCATCAGCATACATCCCTTTTAAAGAATAAAGGCGGGGAAAGCATAGGAATGGTAGAGCTCGCGCTGGATGAAACCGCAATTTCAAATGCATTAAAGCAGGCAAAGACAATCGCGGAATAGCAGCGTATAACCGGAGAGTATCAGGAAAAGGCTGTTAATCAGGTGGTAGCAAATCTTGAAAAGCTGGCAGTTGGTAATCTCGATATGGATTTTGCGCTTGAGAGCCCGAACGAAGATACAGCGGCAATTGCGGAAAAGTTTGAAGCCATCAACGCAAATCTTTCAAAGTCCGTCGATGCCATCAGAAATCTGGTTTCCGATGCGCACATGCTTTCGGAATGCGCAGTTGCGGGAGATCTTGATACGAGGGCAGATTTATCAAAGCACGGCGGTGAGTTTGCCGAGGTAGTTCGCGGCATGAATGCCACATTTGATGCTATCAAAGAGCCTGTCAGCGAGGCGGTTACGGTTATTACCAGAATGGCAGAGGGTGATTTAAATGCCCGTATGCTGGGACATTATGTCGGTGCATACGAAAAGATGAAATCCGTTGTAAATGCAACCTTTGCAAACCTTCAGGATCATATTGCGGAAATTTCGCTCGTTCTTTCCGCAATCAGTTCCGGCGATTTGAATCATGCAGTAACCGCAGAATACAAAGGCGATTTCTGCGAGATAAAGAACTCACTTAACAGGATACTGGATGCATTAAACGACGTAATGGGAGATATCAACGAGCTTGCCGAGGGTGTGGCTGTCGGAACCAGACAGGTCTCCGACGGTGCTCAGAATCTTTCGGAGGCATCTATTCGTCAGGCAGCAGATGTTCAGGAGCTTTCCATGAACATGAACAAGGTTGCGGAGCAGGTAAAACAAAATACATTGGATGCCCGCGAGGCAAGCAAAATCTCAGCAGATGCTATGGCACAGGCCGAAGAGGGCAATCGCCAGATGGAGGAAATGCTTGTTTCGATGGGAGAAATTAATGAGTCATCCGCAAACATTTCAAAGATTATAAAGGTTATTGATGATATAGCATTCCAGACAAACATTCTCGCACTCAACGCTGCAGTTGAAGCGGCGAGAGCCGGCGTACACGGCAAGGGCTTTGCTGTTGTAGCTGACGAAGTAAGGAGCCTTGCGGCAAAATCCGCACAGGCGGCATCAGAGACAACGGCACTGATAGAAGGCTCCGTTTCAAAGGTTAATGCAGGAAGTGAAATAGCGGGAAAGACCGCAGATGCACTGAATCGTATTGTTTCGGGTATCAACGAAACTTCAAAGCTTGTTAAACAGATTGCCGATGGGTCGGAGCTTCAGTCGTCGGGAATTGAAGAAGTAAACCGTGGTATCGCCGATGTAAACAGGGTGGTTCAGAGCAATTCCGCAACCGCGCAGGAGTCGGCAGCTTCGTCGCAGGAGCTTTACGGCCAGGCACAAAACATGAAGCGAGTTGTTTCATCGTTCAGACTGAGAACAGGGGAAGGCGTTTCTGTAATGGACGGACTGGGATTTACACCTCAGCTTCCTGCGGGTGATGAGACCTTTTCCGGTTATGGTGAGATAGTGCTCCCGGAGCCTGAAGAAACGGACGCATATTCTGACATGCCGATTATCACATTGGATTAAAAAAATGACTCCAAAATCGTTTGATTTTGGAGTCGATTTTTTTAAAAATTAGATAAAGAATGCTCCTGACAGTAAGGCAGATGAGAAATCCGTCGCACTTTCGCGAGCTGTAAAAGCCTTTAGCATCAGATATTCGTCCAGAAGTCCGCTCTTTGCGAGGAGCATATAAAACGACATGGATTCGTCTTCGTCGATGTAGGAAGAGATGCCGCCTTCTGTGGTGCCGCTTGCAAGGCTTGTGTTTGCTTCGCCTGCGGTGATGTCCTCGCCCATGTAGTTAAAGATGTTTTCTATGTAAGTCTGCGTGCTCTTGAAGGGTGGCACACCGCCGTACTTTGCGACATTACCGGAGCCTGCCTGATAAGCAGCAAGCGCCAGCTTCACATTACCGTCGTACTTTTCAAGCTTGCTTGCGATGTATTTTGCGCCGCCCATAATGTTCTGCTCGGGGTCGAAAGGATCTGAGACACCGAGAGCAGCTGCGGTATCGGGCATGAGCTGCATTATGCCCTGAGCTCCGCAGGACGAAACAGCATTAACATTGAAATTGGATTCTGCCTTTGCCATAGCCTTCAGGAGCTTTACCGGTACATTGTAGGCAGAAGCGGCCTTTTCAAAGATGGCATCGAGATTGATGGATTTGCCGACGCGTTCGCTTACTTCGTCCAAAAGAACAGATTTGAAATCTGCACCGGAAACGGGCGAGGCAGTACCAAAGGAACCACCGGCAGAAGTCGGGGCCGAGGGCTGCAAACCGCTGAGTGAAGCCATATTCATTAAGTTTTTATCGATAATAACCGCCATAATTCACCTCTGATTATAAGCTATCAAAATATCGCGGAATTGTCAAATAGACGAAATAAATGGTAAAAATTTACAAAAAAACAGTTGCTTTTTGTGAGCGGCTGTTTTATTATATAACTGAAAAGGAAAAAAATGGTAACAAAAGAATAAAATGTAATCAAAAAGTGAGACCTGTCCCCAAATTGGAGTTTTTTCCAATTTGGTGCCTGTCCCCAGATTGGAAAGGAGAAAAAATGAGAAAGAGATTAATTAATGTGAGGAGTAAAGCGGGTATGGAGATGGTTCAGGTGGGAATCCTGATTGCGATTGCGGTTGCTGTGGGGCTGATCTTCAAAACCGAAATTACCGATTTTGTGAACGGCACATTTGAAGGGTTGTCATCTTTTTAGGGGCATTTGAGCAGAAAAAAGGATAATCCGAAACTGAGGTTAATTGAAATGAAAAATGTAAAGAAAAAGCTTCGCGGCAAAAGGGGTTCTGAAATGATAGAGGCGGCTTTGGTTTTCCCGATAATCATTATAGCGGCGATGGGGATTATCTACCTTTCGATAGATATGTATGACGAGGCGAGTGAGCTGACCGGGGCCCAGATGAGCGAAGAAAAGGTGTATGACGAAATGGGGTATATCAGATGCATAGATGCGGGAAAAAGGGGGCTGCAGCAGTTTTTATCGTGCTGATAGGGACTACTGTGATAGCAGCTTGCACCGTCATTGGTAATGCGGTATTTGCGAATCTCAAAACGGCTGCCTGTGATGCGGCGCTGAACATCGGCTGCAGGTCTGTGCTCTCGGAATTCGACAGGAGGCTGAAAAATGATTATCAGATATTTGCGTACAAAAACAGTGAAAATGATATCGAAAATAAACTTGAAAATTATATAGAGCTGAATCTTTCCGAGTGCATAAAGCCGTTTAGAGTCGATGAGGTGAGCGTTCGCGCACAAAATGCGGAGTATGCGATAACAAAGCCTGACATATTCGGGGAGCAGGCTGTGGCAGCAGGAAAGCTCTGCGCTGCGGGAGTGTCATATGTCGAGTGCAGGGGGAAGGCTGCGCTTGCGACGCACTCCGTAAAAAATGAAGCGATGATTCGCAGCCTGCCTTCCCAGGGGAAAAATCTAAAGCTGATAAATCTTGAAGGCTTTGATGTAAACGGGGCAGTCGCGGATAAGGTCTCGAATACGTATTTTGAGAACAAATACATTATAGAAACCTTTGGCAGCAGGTTTGAAAGGCCTCGCTCCAGATACGCCTATTTCGATTATGAGGTGGAGTATGTCCTTTCAGGTAAACTTGATGAGGCAGCAGGGTTAAAGCACGTCAGAGAGCGAATTTTTGCCCTCAGAGAGCCGCTTAACGCTGCGCATATCGCCGCAGATCCCTCAAAGATGGCAGCAATAGAAAAATACATTGCAACGCTGCCCCCGGGAGCGTCGGTGGTCGGGACTGCCGTAATCGTTGCACTTTGGGCTTCTGCAGAAAGTGAAAACGATGTAAACATGCTGCTTGACGGAAAAAAGGTAGCTCTATACAAAACTAAACAGCAGTGGGCGCTGAGCCTTGAAAATGCCGTAAAGATGATATTCGGCGGAGAAAACTATACAGAGCCGGTTGATAAAAAGGGGCAGGAATATGAGGACTATCTGATGATGCTTCTTTACCTCGAGGACAGAGAAACGAAGCTGGTCAGAACAATGGATCTGATCCAGTTAAACCTCAGGGCGTCCTATAACAGCAGCCTCCTGCTAAAGGAATTTTATACGGGGTTTCATGTCAGTGCCGATGTGGATGGGAGGGAATACTCTTATGTTCACACGTACTAAAAAGGGCTATATTATCGTCGAAGCTGCCATATTTATGCCTGTTTTAATCATAGGCCTGTGCAGTCTGTGCTTTATGATAAAGTATGGCATGCTTTGCGAAAAGGCTTACGTAATTGCCATGGACGAGACAAAAACGCTGATGCGTGACATGTACACTCCCGCTGCAGCCCCGGAAGGCCCGGGCAAGCTTGAAGAAAGGCTGGAGACAGAGCTTTCACATGTAGAGTCGGCAGATGTTTCAAGCGTGATGCCGCAGTTTCCTTTTCCCATGGCAGACAGCGTGAAAAGGTGGAAGATATCACTTTCTGTGGGGCTTCCCGTGCACATCGATGTCGGAACGGGCAGCACAGCTCCGGCAGGCTTTGCCGTGGTTTTTCGGCCATTTGTGGGAAAGGATAACAGCAGTGCGAGCTTTGAAAGCCCCGAGGAACCTGAAGTTTACCGTGAGGTCTGGGTTTTTCCAAAGGCAGGCGAGAGATACCACACCCCTGCATGCAGCTTTGTACAAAGGACTCCGAGGCAGATGCTGCTCACACAGGGGGTAAAGCTGAAATACAGCCCGTGCAAGCTGTGCAGTGCTGCGGGGCTTCCAAACGGATCGGTGGTGTACTGCTTTAAATCCGAAGGCAGCAAATATCATAGGGCGAGCTGTGGACTTGTGGAAAGCTACGTGATGAGTATGGATAAAAGCGATGCGGAGGCAAAAGGATACACTCCCTGCAAGGTATGCGGCGGATATGTGGGAAACTGAGGTGAAAAATGAAAATACCGGAGTACATAAAGCATATGATAAATGTAATGCCCGAGGATATATTTATTCCGATGTCGTTTGTAAAAGCGGGCGAAACGGAAAAAACAGTGTACGATACATCGGGATATGTGGCTCTTTCCGAGGCAGCGGATATGCTTACAACCTTCAAAGTTTATGACTGCATTGAGAAAACGGTGAGAGCACTTTTGACGGCTTCCGAGTATATGATAGGTCCTGAAATAATAAAAATAAGCGCTTCGAATGTGTATTTGAAGGCAGATTATGAGGGGGGTAATATCAAATTTTACGATGAAGCCAAACTCTTGCTCGAGGTGGATTGCAATAGCCTTGAAAATGGTGAAATGCAGGCAATCGATGAGATAGAAAAGTATGAATTTAGCAAAATAATTAATAGCAAAGTTAAGAAATTAATTAACGAAATCAAAGAAAAGACATCAAACAGGAACCTTGAATGCTATCTGGGAAACACGCTTGGCTTTTTAAATTCAAACTGCAGCCTTTGCGGTCTGATGGGGCATATTATCAAATTAAAAAGAGAGGCAAGGCTCTGCGGTATGGAGTAACCTCGCGCTTGCCCGAAGCAGTGGATTCGTTTATAATATCTCTCGTAGGAGATATATCATGATACCACTTTCGACAAAACTCAGACCTCAGACACTCGACGAGTTTGTAGGGCAGTCGCACTTTATGTATCCGGGGTCGCTTTTATACAATTCCATAAAGAACAAGAGCTTTGACTCGGCCATATTCTTTGGTCCGTCAGGTACGGGTAAAACAACGCTGGCGAGGATAATTGCGCGTGAGCTTGATGCCGATTTCAAAGAGATTAACGCATCGACGACGGGTACAAAGGAGCTGAAGGAAATAATAGAAGCTGCAAAGGTGAAATTCTACGGACTTGAAAGCTCGACAACCTATGTGTATGTAGACGAGGTTCATCGCTGGAACAAGCTGCAGCAGGATTCACTTTTGGCGGCTTTGGAGGAGGGGGTAATACGTTTTATAGGTTCTACTACCGAAAACCCTTACTTCAGCGTAAATAACGCAATTCTAAGCCGGGTTCGCAATATCTATGAGTTTCATCATCTGACGGAAAATGATGTCAAAACAATAATTCTGCGTGCATTAAATGACAAAGAGAAGGGACTCGGATGTCTAGGCGTAAACTATGATGAAAAGGCGATAGATGTGCTTGCTCAAATGTCGGGGGGCGATGCGAGAGTCGCACTCGACACGATAGGCTTTATAGCTGAAAATTTGAACGAGGGACAGCTTTTGGATCAAAAGCTGGTGCAGGAGGCTATGCAGCGTCAGGTCTTCTTTTACGACCGATCTGAGGACAGATACAATCTGCTGTCGGCACTTCAGAAATCCGTCAGAGGCTCGGATCCCGATGCCGCAGTTCATTATCTGGCGCGGCTGATTGAAGGAGGCGCGGATATCATGATGATCGGACGCAGGCTGATGGTAATGGCATCAGAGGACATAGGCATGGCATATCCACATGCAATCTCCATTGTGACATCCTGTATTCAGGCGGCACAGATGATAGGCTATCCGGAAGCGCAGATAAACCTCGCTCAGGCGGTGGTGCTGCTTGCTTCCTGTCCTAAATCAAATGCTGCAAACGAAGCTCTAAACAAAGCCCTTGCGGATCTTCGCAGCCGCAAAATCGATGATGTGCCGCTGCATTTAAAAGACGCCCACTACGGTGGGGCCGCAAAGCGTGGCATAGGTCTTGATTATAAATATCCGCATTCATACGGTGGCTATGTGGACCAGCAGTACCTTCCGGATAATCTTTATAAGGAAGGCGTGCGTTATTACGAGCCGACAGAAAACGGAAATGAGGCTGCTTTCAAGAAGTTTCTCGAAAGTCTGCCAAACGCAAAAAAGAAGGGTGAAAGAAATAAATAATGGCTGAAATAATCAGAGCAAAAAACTCGGGCTTTTGTTTCGGAGTCAGAGAAGCGGTAAAGGCAGCCGAAAAGCTGATAAAAGAAAAGGATGCGGGCAAAACGGGCAATATCTATACCTGTGGGCAACTGGTGCACAATGCCGATGTAACCGAGGATCTAAGACGCAGAGGACTTTCGGCAATAGAAAGTCTCGATGAAGCAAAGGCAGGAGACACGGTTCTGATAAGGGCACATGGCATGCCGGAAGCATTTTATAAAGAGGCGGGAAGCAGGGGGATAAGTCTGGTTGATGCCACATGTCCGTTCGTGGCAAAAATCCACAAACATGTTAAGGAAGCATATGCTGCAGGCAAGAAATGCGTTATCATCGGCGACGAAAAGCATCCCGAGGTGAAGGGCATAAACGGCTGGTGTGAAAACTCTGCAATCATAATAAATACGGAAGAAGAGGCAGAGGCTGTGAAGGCTGATAATCTTTACGTTGTAGCGCAGACGACCAGTCGCATAGAACACTTCGAAAAGCTGGTTGCCATTTTGAGCAGAAACAATCCAAATTTGGACGTGGTGAATACAATATGTAGCGCCACCTCGGAACGGCAAATTAGTACTGCCGAGATAGCAAAATCAGTTGATGTTATGATTGTTATCGGGGGAAAAAACAGCTCAAACAGTAAGAAACTATATGAAATAGCCGCAAAATATTGTAAAAATGCGTATTTTATCGAAAATATTAACGATTTACCATTGAAAAGATGTAAATTATCTGATAAAATTGGAATTGCGGCAGGTGCATCGACACCTGAAAGTGCAATCGAGGAGGTTATTGCTAACATGAGTGAGATTATCACTGAAAACATGAGTATGTCCGACTTCATGGAAGACATCGAAAAATCATTAAGATTACCTCGTACAGGTGATTCCGTACAGGGTAAGGTCCTTCAGGTAACTGAAAAAGAGGTTATCGTTAACTTAGGTTGCAAGAAGGATGGTATCATTCCTAAGGATGAAGTTTCCATGGAAGAGAACCAGAAATTAACTGATTTATTTAAAGAGGGAGACGAAATCCAGGCTAAGGTTATCAGAACTGATGATGGCGATATTATCCTGTCAAAGAAAAAGCTTGAAATCAACGAGCATTGGGATGAATTAAACGAAGCTCTTGAAAATAAATCAATCCTTAACGTAAAGGTTATCAGAGCCGTAAACGGCGGTGTAATCGCAGGCTACAAAGAAGTAACAGGCTTTATTCCGCTTTCACAGCTGGCTGACAGATTCATCGAGAACGCTGACGAGTATATCGGTCAGAACCTCGACATCAGAGTTACAAAGGTCGACAAGGCAAAGGGCAAGGCTGTTTTCTCGCACAAGATTGTTGTTGCTGACGAGAGAGCAAAGAGAATCGAAGAACTCTGGAGCAAGCTCAGCGTAGGCGATGTTGTAGAAGGTAAGGTAATGAGATTCACCGATTACGGCGCATTCGTAGATATCGGCG
>DGGP01000041.1 GCA_002392265.1 Firmicutes bacterium UBA3871
CTGAACCGGATAATACCGGCGTAGGCAAGATATTTCGACATCGCTTCGGCGGTCGGAAAAAGTTCCCCTCCTGATTGAAGGAGGTTTTTTATTATGTCAATGCAGGATTTCTTTGATTCTTTAACAGGGCAGATCATAACGCTTTTGGTTCTGCTGGTTATGTTTGGCGGCGTTCTGGTTTCCGGAAAGGGCAGAAAGAACACTACCACTACAATGGTGGTATCCGCGCTGCTTGTAGCGCTTTCAATTGCGCTTAATCAGATAACGCTGTTCCAGATGCCGCAGGGCGGCTCGGTTTCCGTACTCGGTATGCTGCCGATAGTGGTATGCGCTTATCTCTTCGGAACCAGGAGAGCTGTAATGTGCGGTATGTGCGTAGGACTTCTGGATCTGATTCTAAAGCCTTACGTGGTTCATCCTGTGCAGCTGCTTTTAGACTATCCGTTTGCATTCGGTGCAATCGGCTTTGCAGGAATCATCTTTATGTTGAAAAAGGAAGCGTTCATCCCGGCTTATCTGGTGGGTGCATTCGGTCGTCTGGTGATGGCAGTGCTGTCTGGCGTTATCTTCTTTGGAGCTTACGCACCTGAGGGTATGAATCCGTTCGTCTACTCGCTCGGCTACAATTTCTCATACATTGGGGCAGAGGCTGCAATCACATGCATAGTTATTGCAATTCCGGCTGTCAGAAAGGCTCTGATTCGCATAAAGCGCGAGCTCGACATTCAGTCTCAGCTTGTAAAGGTTAATACCGATGAGACTACCTTTGAGAGCAAATAACAGTTGAAATAGTACGTATTTGGTGTTAAGATATAGAAAAGATAAATTTTTGTCAATCTTGTATAGAGGAGAACCAAAATGTACAACAACTTAAACTACGAAGTAAAAGAAGGCATTTGTTATATTACAATCAACAGACCGCAGGCTATGAACGCCTTAAATGATGAAGTCCTCGACGAGCTCTACGCAGCATTTTCCGCTTTCGCAGCTGACGAAAACGCAAAGGCTGCAATTCTGACTGGCGAGGGAAAGGCTTTCGTTGCAGGCGCAGACATCGCGCAGATGTACAAGCTCGACGCTGTAGGCGGCAGAGCAATGATGATAAAGGGCCACAATGTGATGAACTTCATGGAGTCTGTTGAAAAGCCTATCATCGCGGCAGTAAACGGTTTTGCACTCGGCGGCGGCTGTGAGCTTGCTATGGCATGCGACATCAGGATCGCTTCTGAGAAGGCAAAGTTCGGTCAGCCTGAAGTAGGCCTCGGCATCATTCCGGGCTTTGGCGGCACACAGAGACTTCCTCGCCTCGTAGGAAAGGCAATGGGAAAGTACCTCATCATGACTGCTGAAATGATCACTGCACAGCGCGCTCTTGAGATCGGTCTTTGCGAAAAGGTTGTTGCACCTGAAGAATTAATTGGCGCAGCAGAAGAGCTTGCAAAGGTTATCATGAGCAAGGCACCGATTGCTATTGCAGCTGCAAAGAAGGCTGTAAACGTTGGATACGGTATGGATATGACTACTGCCAGCGCTTGGGAAATTGAGTGCTTCACAGCGCCTTTCGCATCGGCTGACAAGTCTGAGGGCATGGGCGCATTCCTCGAAAAGAGAGCTCCAAAGTTCGAGAATAAATAAATTGAACCAAATTTGTTGAAAATTAAAGCTGACTATAGTAATATAACTATGGTCAGTTTTTTTTGACTTATTGTATATTTATTTCAAAAGGGAATAAAAGGAGGATTTTATGGAAAATCAGGTAATCGTAACACTTCCGTCGCGCGACCTCAGGGCTATTGCCAGAGAGGCTTTGAAGGGCAGATGGAAAGAGGGCTTTATTGTATGCTTGGTATATTATATTTTAATGACACTGCCTGCAGAGATAATTGCTTCAATCTTTCCTGTCACATCTCCTGCGCAGATGGTGGGAGCACTTTATTCATTGCTTGTTTCGGGACCGTTTACTTTTGGGCTGTCCCTCTATTTCATGAGCGCATTCAGAAAGAGAGAGGCAGGCTACGGCCAGATTTTTGCCGGATTTGAGAACTTCGGAAAGACATTCGTTCTGATGCTGCTGATGACGTTAAAGATTATTCTTTGGTCACTTCTCTTAGTGATACCGGGAATTATTGCAAGCTTCAGATACAGCCAGGCATTCTTCATTTTGGTTGATCACCCTGAATATTCGGCAAGTCAGTGCATCGAAGAATCAAAGCGCATGATGAACGGAAACAAGGCAAAGCTGTTCTGGCTGTCACTTTCATTTATCGGTTGGGAATTACTCGCTTCAATACCTGTAGCTATCGTTCAAAGCGTTCACAGGGCAAATCCGGTTTATGACATTCCGCACAATCTGCTCTTTATGGTTCTTACATTCATAGCTATGATCGGAATTTACATTCTGATGCCGTACATATTCCAGGCAACAGTTGCTATGTACGAAATCATGGCAGGTAACCTCAAGGAGCTCATTTCCGAACCTGCAGAGCCCCCGGAGCATACCGAGGCAGTAGAAACAGTGGAGCCTGCTGAGACTCCAACTGCCGAGGCTGAGCCTGTAGTAGGGCCTGAGATAGAGCCTACCCCTGATACTACTGTGGTTGAGGATGTAAAGGTTGAATGGCGCAAAGATGATTAATCAGCGTGAATAACGGTTTATGGCCGCCCAAAAGGGCGGCCCTTTTTATGTGCCTGTTTATACCCCTATTTCCTTGCAAAGAAGCTGAAATTATAGTATGATAAAAAATGGATTTTTGGGCGAAATTATCGCCAAAGAGGTGTTAAAATGACAGACAAAATTGATTTTATTCCACTGCTGTTTGCAGGTGATATCAACGTATACAGCGTTGCGAGAGCCTTTCACGAGGAATATGGCATAAAGCCCTTTGTGTACGGCAAATATCCCACAATGCCATGCTACGGCTCGCAGATAATGAATTATACGCCAAATCCAAAGGCTGACGAGCAGGAAACATTTATAAAGCTGGTAAATGATTTTGCTTTGGAGCACAGCGATAAAAAGATACTGCTGATAGGCTGCGGCGATGCCTATGTCGAAAGAATCAGCGCGAACAAGGGCAGCTACTCTGAAAATGTAATTGCTCCGTACATCGATCTGAGTCAGATGTCGGATTTGATAAACAAAGAAAAGTTCTACGCTATGTGCGAAAAGGTGGGCGTGGATTATCCCGATACCTTTGTACACAGAAAAGAGATGGGGTATGATTTTACACTGCCTTTCGGAGGCCCCTTTATCATAAAGCCTTCGAGCGGTATAGAGTACTGGAAACACCCGTTTCCGACTCAAAAAAAGGTTTACTGCGTGGATACCTTCGAAGAGGTACTTTCTGTGCTCGATGATATTTACGGCGCAGGATATGATGACAGCAATATCATTCAGAACTTCATCCCGGGCGACGACTCCTTTATGAGAGTACTGACAAACTACTCCGACCATAACGGAAATGTAAAGATGATGTGCCTAGGACATGTGCTTCTCGAAGAGCATACACCGCACGGAATAGGAAACCATGCCGTAATCATAACAGAGGTTGATGAAGAGCTCGAGAGAAAGTATAAAAAGCTTCTTGAAGAGATGCACTATATAGGCTTTTCGAATTTCGACATCAAATACGACCAAAGAGACGGAAAGTTCAAGGCATTTGAAATCAACACCCGCCAGGGCAGATCGAACTACTATGTAACGGGTGCGGGCGCAAATGTTGCCAAATACTTTGTCGAGGACTGGATTTACGGAAAAGAGCTCAGCCTTAATATTGTAGACAATGAAAATCTCTGGATGGTTGTTCCAAAGGGCGTAGCCTTCAAATATGTAAAGAATCCCGAAATGGTAAAAAAGATGAAAGAGCTGATTGCCCGGGGAAAGGTCGTTAATCCGCTTTTCTACCGGCCGGACAGCGCTTTCGGCCGCAGACTCAGGCTGTTAAAGGGCCAATTGGGACATTACTACAAGTACAAAAAGTATTTGAAATAGGTATTTGATATGAATAAAACAAAGCACTACTTAAACGAATATATCGAAGCTCTAAGAGCTGCAGAAATTCTTGAATCGTGCGAATTTGACATAAAACTGGGCTCACAAAAGGTAGAAATGCTTACCTATGACAGCAGAAAAGTAACGGAGAATACTCTGTTCATCTGCAAGGGTGCGAGCTTCAGGGAGGAGTTTCTGCTATCCGCAGAATCGGCCGGAGCTTTTTGCTATGTCAGCGATAAATTATATGAAAACGCAAAAATCGGCGCAATTGTCGTAAAGGATATCAGGCGTGCGATTGCAGTGCTTACCAATGTGTATTTTGATAATGTGTGGCAGAAATTAAACACTGTCGGAATCACCGGCACAAAGGGTAAATCTACGACTACTTACTTTGTAAAGAATATTATCGATAAATACAGTGCTTCGAAAGGAAAGAAACCTTGCGGCGTTCTGTCGAGCATCAGAAACTATGACGGCGTTATCGACGAAGAGTCACATCTGACGACGGCAGAGACTCTTGAGCTACACAGCCATTTCGAAAATATGGCTGACAGCGGAATTGAGACGGTCGTAATGGAGGTGTCGAGTCAGGCGCTGAAATATGACAGAACCTTTGGCATAAATTATGATGTGGGGTGCTTCCTCAACATCGGAATTGACCACATCAGTCCGATAGAGCACAGCAGCTTCGAGGATTATTTCGAAAGCAAATTAAAGCTCTTTGGGCAGTGCAAGGTGCTGGTCGTAAACAGAAACAGCGACCACTGGAATGAAGTGATAGCGGCGGCTGCAGCGTCGGGAGCTTATACTGTCATTTTCGGTTATGATGAGAGCTGCGATTTGTGGGCTTATGATGTGAGGCCGTGCGTGGATGGAATCACTTTCCGCGTAAGGTCAAAGGAGAGCGGATTTGATGAGGAGTTTTCGATAGCGCTGCCGGGCAGCTTCAATGTGGACAATGCGCTTGCAGCAATTGCAATCTGCCGGGCGCTCGATGTGCCGACAGAGTATATAAAGGCGGGGCTTTGCGATGCGAAGGTCGACGGCCGTATGGAGCTTTTCCGTTCGGATGACGGTAAAATCACATTTGTGGTTGATTATGCGCACAACAAGCTCAGCTTTGAGACGCTTTTCAAATCGATGAAGGCGCAGTATCCGCAAAGCAGCGTAAGCATAGTTTTCGGCTGTCCGGGCGGCAAAGCTCAGGGCAGGCGAAAGGAGCTCGGCGAGGCGGCGGGCATCTATGCGGATATGATTTATCTGACCGAAGAAGACTGCGCCCTGGAGAGTGTGCGCGACATTTGTGAGGAAATCGCAGGAAATATCAGGCCGTTTGGAAAGCCTTATCAGATAATTGAAGACAGGCGTGAGGCCATTCTGCGTGCAGCCTGTGATGCGGCTGAAAGCAGCAAAATGGGAAAGGATGCGCTGATTCTGATTACCGGCAAGGGCCGTGAAACCCGCATGAAGCGCGGGATCGAGTACATAGATACGCCCAGCGATGTTGATTACGTGCTTGAGGCGCTGAGAAAGGTTGGAGCGAATGAATAAGCGAAAGATTTACGTATATTCCAATGAAACATCGGTTTCGATAAAGACTGCCGACCTTTTGCGGAAAAAGCTCGAGCAGAGCGGATTCGAAGTGCCAAATGATTATGACGAAGAGGCCGAGCTGATTGTCTGCATAGGCGGAGACGGTGCTTTTTTGCAGGCTGTTCATCTTTTCAATTTCCCGCACATTCCGTTTATCGGGATAAATACAGGGCATCTCGGATTTTTCCAGGAAATCAATCCCGAGCAGCTCGACGAGTTTATTTTTAACTATAAAAACAACAAATATTCCCTGCAGCCGATGACGACGGTAAAAGGTCTGATGCGTATGGTTGACGGCTCGGAAGTGAACCTCAAGGGGTTAAACGAAATCGTAATCAGAAATGAGGATACACACAGTATTCATTTAAATATTTCAATCGGAGGCAGCTTTATTGAGCGTTTTTCGGGAGATGGCATCATCGTTTCGACTGCTGCAGGCTCCACGGCTTACAACTATTCGCTTGGTGGCTCCATTGTGGACCCGAGAATCAAGATGCTGCAGATTACGCCGATTGCGCCGATGAATACGACGGCTTATCGCTGCTTTACATCGAGCATTCTGCTTCCGGGAGATCTGACTATCGGCATAATGCCTGAAACCGGAAAGGAAAGGTTTGTTGTCGCTGTTGATGGCGAAAGCAACCGTTACAGCTGCATTAAAAGCATCGAGATCTGCGTATCCAATACGCTTGTCAACCTGCTCCGCTTTGAGGGCTATGACTTCTGGAACAAAGTCAAAACAAAGTTCCTCTAGGCGAATTTGGGGACAGGCACC
>DGGP01000123.1 GCA_002392265.1 Firmicutes bacterium UBA3871
CCGATGATGTTCATGATTTCGCTCTTGTTAGGCTCCGGTCTGCGCTTGTCAACGATTGCGATAGGACAGTTAAGGAACTGAGCTACGTTTCTCGCTCTCGAAACGCTGCCGTGGTCAGGCGATACGACTACGAGATTGTCAAGATTCTTTTCCTTGTAGTACTTTACCAGAATAGGCATGCCTACGAGGTGGTCAACCGGAATATTGAAATATCCCTGAATCTGAGCTGCGTGAAGGTCCATTGTAACGACTCTGTCAACGCCTGCTGCAACCAAAAGGTCTGCAACCAGCTTTGCTGTGATTGGGTCTCTGGCCTTTGTCTTGCGGTCCTGACGCGCATATCCGTAATAAGGAATAACTGCGTTTATTCTGCCTGCAGAAGCTCTCTTCATGGCGTCAACCATGATGAGTAATTCCATAAGGTTATTGTTTACCGGATCGCATGTCGACTGCACGATATAGCAATCAACACCTCTGACGGTTTCCCATAAGTTAACTGAAATTTCACCATCGCTGAATGTGTTTACCGTGGCCTTGCCCAGTGGCTTGCCCATAATAGAGGCAATCTCCTCTGCCAGCTCAGGATGTGAATTTCCTGCGAATACTTTGAAATCTGTAAATGCTCC
The DNA here is from genome assembly GCA_002392265.1 of Firmicutes bacterium UBA3871. GTDB lineage: Bacteria > Bacillota > Clostridia > Peptostreptococcales > Anaerovoracaceae > UBA3871. Next base: position 627 of record DGGP01000123.1, read on the forward strand.
TGCTTTCATTTCCCTCTCCTATATACATATAAAACTTTTTGTTAGATAATGTTCGCTCTGCGTCTTCCATGCGCAGGGCGACACTTTGACTTTATCACAAGGCCGCATAAAATTCAAGGTAAGTCTAACTATTTTTTCTCTTTTTTGAGTATGCCCGTACGTTCAACATAGCCCTCGATATCTTTTTGCTCTCTGGCCCTGCTGATACGAAGCGCTCCCGCCGGCACATCGCGTGTAACGGTGCTGCCTGCAGCTATGTAAGCCTTTTCGCCGACCTTTACAGGTGCCACAAGGTTTGTGTTGCATCCTATGAAGGCTCCGTCCTCCACCGTGCAGCGCGACTTGCTGTGGCCGTTGTAGTTTACGAATACTACACCGCAACCCAGATTTACATCACGCCCCACATCGGAGTCTCCGATGTAAGTCAGATGGCTTGCCTTTGCGCCGTCGCCCATGCTGGAGTTCTTGACTTCCACAAAATCCCCCACCTTGCAGTGGCTGCCGACGTGGCTGTTCGGTCTCATATAAGCAAACGGCCCCACGTGAGTCTCTTCGCCCACGGTCGATTCCAAAATAACCGAAGACTGCACATCTGTGCCGTTTCCGATTTTACTGTCAACTATGCGGCTGTTTTGACCAATCAGGCAGTTTTCGCCGATTTCGGTGTTACCCTGCAAAACTACGCATGGATAGATGACGGTGCCCTTTCCGATTTTAACGGTCTCGTCAATATATGCCTGATATATGTCAATAAACTCGACACCGTTTTCCATATGCTTCATCACAATCTCGAGTCTTTTGGCTTCCTTTGCCTGATATTCTTCGTATGTCATATTACTTCTTTATCTCCTCAAAATCCTTGTTTAGTATCAGTTCTCCGACTTTGTAAATATCCCCTGCGCCCATTGTCAGAACGACATCGCCCTTTTTCGCATGCTCGTACACGTAATCGGCAATCTCCTCAAAGGTCGGAATAAATACAACAGCCTTGCTCGGATGCTTTGAACGAATCTCTTCGGCCAGCTTTTCGGAGCTGATTTTATATATGTTCTTTTCCCGTGCGGCATAGATTTCCGCTAGAACGAGTACATCGGCATCTGCAAACGCATCCGCAAACTGATCAAAGAGTGCCAGGGTCCTGGTGTAAGTATGCGGCTGGAAGCAGCACCATAAAAGGTTGTGCGGTATCTTTGAGGCAGCTGCGAGAGTCGCCTTGATTTCAGTCGGGTGGTGAGCATAGTCGTCTATTACCTGCACGCCGGCTTCCGTCGTGCCCGTTATGTCGAATCTTCTGTCTGTTCCGGTAAATTCATGAAGGGTTTCAATGATTACATCAACCGGCGCATCGAGTCTGTGACAGCATGCAAAGGCTGCGAGGGCATTTAATATATTGTGCTCGCCGGGTACCGCCAGCTGCACTCTGCCGAGGCGCTTTTTTTCCTTGCCCTCTCCGCCGGTGCAGACATCAAATACAGGTCTGCCCTCGTCTGTCCATTCGATGTTTTCAGCAAAGTAGTCGCAGTTATCGGAAAGACCGAATGTAACAACTCCCGGCTTTCCCTTTATAACACTGTGAACGAAAGGATTTGCGTCGTATGCGACAATCATTCCGTCCTCAGGCACATAGCTTGCGAACTTATCAAATGACCTGGTTATATGGTTTATATCCTTGAAATAATCCAGATGGTCGGAATCGATATTCAGGATAATCTCGATTTTTGGCGAAAGTGAAAGGAAGCTGTCCATGTATTCGCAAGCCTCCGTAACGAAATACTCGCCTTTGCCTACGGCCACGTTTCCGCCCAGTTCGCTGAGAGTTCCGCCCACCAGAATAGTCGGGTCAAAGGCTGCTCTCTTTAATATCAGGGATACCATCGATGTCGTGGTCGTCTTTCCGTGAGTTCCCGAGATTGCGATGCTGTAGCTGTATTCGGTCATCAGTGCGCCGAGCGCTTCTGCCCTCGTAACTGCCGGGATTCCCAGCTCCTTTGCGCGCTTTAGCTCCGGATTATCGGTGCTCACCGCATTGGTGTAGATAACCAGGTCTGCGCCTTCAACATTCTTTTCTCTGTGTCCGAGATAAACAATTGCACCCTGCTCGATTAAACGGTCCGTCATTGCGGATTCCTTCATATCCGAACCCGTTACGGTCTTTCCTCTGGAGAGCAGTATTTCAGCGATAGCCGAAACTCCGATTCCGCCTATTCCTATGCAATGTATCTGATTGCAATTTGCAAGATTAATCAATTCTGTTTTCCTCCCATTTTAATCGCTCTGTCGATGATTGCATTTGCAGCATCGAATTTGCTCATGATTTCAAGCTCATCACAGGAATCCTTTGTAATGATTGTGATGACGTTTGTATCCGTACCAAAGCCGGCGCCCTTAACCTTCAGGTTGTTTGCGACTATCATGTCAATATTTTTCTTTGTGAGCTTTGCACGGGAGTTTTCAATCATATTTTCGGTTTCCATGGAAAAACCGCAGATAACCTGTCCGTCTTTCCTGTTTTCACCCAAGGCCTTTAATATGTCCTGAGTGCGCTTCAGCGGTATGGACATATCTTCATCCTTTTTCTTTATCTTGTTGTCCGCAGTGGTCAGCGGAGTGTAGTCCGCAACAGCCGCAGCCTTGAAAATGAAATCACATTTTCCTGCGTTTGCGATAACCGCTTCATACATGTCGGCAGCCGATTTTATGCGAATTACATCAACATAAAGAGGTGGCTCTACAGAGGTCTCGCCCGTAACGAGGGTTACTGCTGCGCCGCGCAGCATGCAGGCCTTTGCGATTGCGTATCCCATCTTGCCGGTCGAGTGGTTTGTGATGTAGCGCACAGGATCGATTGCTTCCTGAGTCGGGCCCGCCGTAACGAGGACCTTTTTTCCTTCCATGTCGCGAGGCAGCGCTACGTAGCGGAGTATATGCTCAAAAATCTCTGCAGGCTCGGGCATCTTTCCGTCGCCTGAGTCTCCGCATGCGAGGTGGCCTGCAGCCGGGCTTATCACATTAAAGCCGTAACGGCGAAGCGTCTCGATATTGTCCTGCGTCGCCGGGTTGTGATACATATTTGTATTCATTGCGGGCACGACAAGCTTTGGTGCGGTGCTTGCAAGAACCGTCGTAGTCAGCATATCGTCGGCAATGCCGTGAGCCAGCTTTGCGATAATGTTAGCTGTAGCCGGTGCTATGACGATGACATCCGCCGCCTTTGCAAGCGATATGTGCTTTACATCATATTTATAATCACGGTCAAACATTCCCACTACACATCTGTTCCCCGTCAGGGTTTCAAATGTGAGCGGCGCTATAAACTCTGTCGCATGCTCGGTCATGATTGTATTTACCACCGCTCCGCTCTGCTTTAGCATCGAAGCCAGTGATGCGATTTTGTACGCTGCGATTCCGCCGCTGATACAAAGAAGAATATTCTTTTCCTTTAATATATTTTGAACCATATTTTGTACATCCTCCAACACTTTATTATGTACTTAATCGCACTCTGTGTCAACTCTGGGGACAGGCACCAAATTGGAATTTTTTCTAATTTGGTGCCAGTCCCCAAATTGGAATTTTTTCTAATTTGGTGCCAGTCCCCAAATTCGCTTTTTTTCTAATTTGGGGACAGCCGGCTATTGCTATACCCCGAACGTTATGTTAGAATGTTTGAAAATAGTTCGTTTTTATTATTGGAGGGAAATGATGAAAAGAACAGAAAGAGTAGCAGCACTTATCAAGATACTAAGCGACAGCCCTTGCACAGATTTCAGCCTCGGCTATTTCTGCGATATGTTCGATGCGGCAAAGAGCAGCATCAGTGAGGACCTGCACATGGCGGCAGACATAATGAAGGAAATGCAGGCCGGCGAAATCGTCACGACTGCCGGTGCAAGCGGCGGCGTCAGATACATACCGAGCATCTCCGACAGAGAAGTTGAAATTCTCCAGAAAAAGCTCTGCGAAGATTTGCAGGACAAAAGCCGCGTACTGGGCGGAGGCTTTCTCTACACCTCTGACATCATGGGAAACGGCAACCTGATGAAACGCGCAGCCACAGTCTTTGCAAGGAAGTTCTACAGCAAGAACGCCGACTACGTTGCGACAATCGAGACAAAAGGCATACCTGTTGCGACCATGCTTGCTCAGATGCTGAACCTCCCACTGGTCATTATCAGAAGAGAGACCAAAATCAGCGAAGGCTCCACAGTTTCAATAAACTACTTTTCGGGGTCTTATGACAGAGTGCAAAAGATGTCAATTGCAAAGCGTGCGGTAGAGCCGGGCTCAAGCGCCATCATAATAGACGACTTCATGCGCGGCGGCGGCTCAATAAAAGGAATTGCCGAAATTCTTTCCGAGTTTGATGTCAGTGTTGCGGGTGTAGGCGTTATCATCGCCAGCGTTCAGCCCGAAAAGAAGAAAATCGCGGAATATGTTCCGCTGGTATACATGGATGAGGTGAACCCGGACGAAAAGCAGATAAAAGTATTTCCGAATAGTCTGATTTTTGTATAATTTTCCTTGCCTGTACCGGCTTAATGTGTTATAATTACTTAACATCAATTAATGCTAGTAGGAAAGGTGGTGTCTCATTTAATGAATATCACGGATGTTAGAGTTCGCAAGGTAAACGACGAAGGCAAGATGAAAGCTGTTGTTTCCATTACCTTTGATGACGAATTTGTAGTACATGATATCAAAATCATCGAGGGTCAAAATGGATTATTTGTCGCCATGCCATCCCGTAAGATGGGCGAGGGCGACTTCAGAGACATCGCGCACCCTCTCGTATCCGAAACGAGAAATAAAATTAAGCAGGCTGTTTTCGCCGAGTACGAAAAGGTTCTCGCCGAGGGCACCGATGGCAGTGATGAGGCCTAATTTTAAACATCGAAATTCAAAAATCCACTTTGTCGCCAAAGTGGATTTTTTATTGCTTTTATTACTTTTAATACTGTCAGTTGGTTCCGTAGATTTCCTCACCTGTGGTGGAGAGAACGCCCTCGCCTATCTGTACCGTTGATACATAGGTATTAGGAACGTTAGCCTCCGGAGCTTCAACTGCAGCCGGTGTAATAACGTTGCCGTTTTCATCGTACTGCGGCTCTGCAGGTACCACCGGAGCAGGTGCAGGCTTTCCGAGGCAGACATCTACTCTGACAGGCTGGTGGCTGGAGTACTTGAACTCGGTGTCAATCGTGTAGCACTTGGTCACCGTCACGTTCGGGGAAGTGATGAAGCCGTCAATTACATAAAGCTGCATGTACGGATCGTACTCGCTGTAAGGCTGATTCATCAGTCTTGCGGTCGGCACGCTCTCGTCATAAGCGAATGTCCAGCCCTCGCCAAACAGTGTCTCTTCCACGATGCCCGGCATGAAGTAGCCTGTGTTCCTTACAGGATATTTCAGGTTGTCGGCACCCGGGAAGGTTTGGTTGAATGTGCCGCCTGCGATAACGTAATTGCCCTTTGCGTATTCATCCTTCATGAACGTGGCGAGTTCCTTTGTCTGCTCGATTTTCACAGCTCCGTCATCCTTTGAATCAAAGGTGAGGTTGATGATAACAAGCTCTCCCTCGGCAGGCTTTTCAGCCGTTCCGAGCGCAACTCTCTGAATGCTGAGGCAGTTCTTTGGTTCAAACAGCTTCATCGGCCACGAATAGCCGGCAACGAGTGAATTACGCGAAGCCGAAGATGTCTGATATTTATTAATGGTTAGGAGACCACTCTTTACATTTCCCATAGGGTTATTAAGCGGCAGCGGTATGAATTTGCAGACATAGTTTGTCGCATAGGTTGCAATGCCCGGGAAGAGCGACTCGAGATAAGCCACTTCATCCACACTGTGACTGCGCGCAGATTTCACATCAACCTGCTGGAGCAAAAGTACGTCTGCATTTTCAATTTTCATAATCTGCCTCATACAGTCGAGATTCTTGTTTACAAGGCTCTCGGAGGAAGCTTTTACGCATTCTCCTCCCTGCGACTGTAAATCCATATCGGCAGACTGACCGCCGTAGCCTATATTGTATGTCAGAAGGGATATTGAATCGCCTTCGTTTAACACATCCTTTTCCGGCGCTCCGTACGGCTCAAGCTCC
>DGGP01000161.1 GCA_002392265.1 Firmicutes bacterium UBA3871
AGGCAGCATCGACGAATCCATGCTGACCGGTGAATCACTTCCTGTGCCAAAGGCTGCAGGCGATGCACTGATTGGCGGGAGCGTGAATTACAACGGCACAATGTACGCAAAGGTAACGCGCACAGGAAGCGACACAACACTTTCAAAGGTTGTCAGCTTTATTGAGCAAGCTCAGGCGCACAAGGCGCCGATTTCAAGGCTTGCCGACAAGGTTGCGGGAATATTTGTGCCGGCTGTGATGCTGATAGCACTGGTAGCGGCGATAATCTGGCTGGTGGCGGGCAAGGATTTAGCCTTTGCCCTAAAGATATTTACGGCGGTGCTCGTGGTTGCCTGCCCTTGCTCGCTTGGTCTGGCAACACCGACCGCAGTGATGGTTGGAACAGGTGTCGGAGCGAAAAACGGCATTCTGCTTCGCAGCGGTGAAGCTCTCGAAACTGCCGGCAAGATCGACACTGTTGTGCTGGACAAAACCGGCACAGTGACCAGCGGTAGCATGCAGCTTAGGAAGGTCGTGGCCGAAAACATGTCTGCGGAGGAGCTGCTTGCACGAGCGGCGGCCATTGAGAGATTTTCGTCACATCCGCTGGCGAAAGCAATCAGTGCGGGCTATAGAGGCGGCGAAAGCTATGCCGTAACCGGTTTTAAGGATGTTCCCGGAAAGGGAGCAATTGCCGCTGTTGACGGAAAAACCTACATTCTCGGTTCGGCACGTCTGATGCGGGAAAGCGGAGTAGACATATCCATTGTGGCTGATCATGCGGGTGAGCTTGAAAGTATGGGCTGTGCAACGGTGTTTGCTTCAGAAAACGGCAGATGCGTAGGCGTACTCGGGGTCTCCGATACAATCAGGAGTGAAGCGAAAGAGGCTGTTTCTGCATTAAAGAGCATGGGAATAAATGTTATCATGATGACCGGGGACAGCCGTGCAGCAGGTGAAAGTACCGCGAAAGAGGCGGGAATAGATGAAAGCTTTACCGGAGTGCTGCCCGAGGGGAAAGCGGGCCACATCAAAGAGATACAGGAAAAAGGATGCAGCGTGATGATGGTCGGCGACGGCATAAATGACNNGACTCAGTAAGAGCCGACAGCGTTGAGGCGATAAGGCAGTTCAGGGAGATGGGCATCAGGACCGTCATGCTGACAGGCGACAGAAAGAAGACAGCGGACGCGATCGCCGCCGAGGTAGGTGTAGATGAAGTCGTGGCCGAGGTTCTTCCGGGCGGCAAGGAGGAAGTCATCCGCGGGCTCATGTCTCAGGGCCGCACCGCGATGGTCGGCGACGGCATAAATGACGCGCCGGCTCTGACAGTAGCCGATGTGGGCGTTGCGATAGGAAGCGGCAGCGATATCGCCCTTGAGTCGGGCGACATTGTTTTGATGAAGTCGGATATCATGGACGTTCCGAGGGCTGTAAGGCTGAGTCGCGCCACAATGCGAAATATAAAGCAAAATCTTTTCTGGGCATTCTTTTACAACTGCATAGGCATTCCTATTGCGGCAGGCGTGCTCTATCCGGCATTCGGATTTTTGTTAAGCCCGATGATAGCGGGGCTTGCGATGAGCCTGAGCTCAGTCTGCGTGGTAACTAATGCTCTCAGATTGAGAAGGGTGAAATTGGATAATCCGTCTGATAAAAAATAGAAAAAAACTAGATAAAAAAACATTGAAATATTGGGAGGATAATATTATGGCAACATTAAAAGTCGGAGACATGCATTGCGAAAAATGCGTAGCCAGAATTACAAATACATTAAACGAGGCAAAGCTCGATTTTTCGGTTGACCTCGAAACGAAAACCGTAAAGGTGAGGGGAAATGGCGAGCAGGTCAGAAAAGCTGTAGAAGAGCTAGAAGACATAGGGTTTGACTCCGAAGTATTAAACATTCCGGACTAAGAAAGAAAGAAGGCTATCCATGGGCGTAAACGAAAATATTAAAGAGCTGAGAAAACTGATGGAAAACAGAGGCATTGATGCCTATATCGTTCCGACGGACGATTTCCACGGATCCGAATATGTTGGCGACTATTTTAAGGAAAGACAGTTTATTACCGGCTTTACCGGTTCTGCCGGTACAGCTGTGATTTTCAGAAGCGAAGCGGACGGTGCATATCTCTGGGTTGACGGCAGATATTTCCTGCAGGCTGAGATGCAGCTAAAGGGCACGGCTGTTACAGAGATGCGTATGGGCGAGCCCGGCGTTTTAAAGCTTACGGAGCTTCTTGCAGACAAGCTTTCGTATGGCGCGGTGCTGGGCTTTGACGGCAGGACCGTTACTCAGTCGCTGGTTGATGAAATGGATGCAGAGGCTGAAAAGCGCGGAAAGAAGTTTAATGTTCATTCAGAGGACCTGATTGATTTAATCTGGAAGGGCAGACCGCAGCTTTCAAAGGAGCCTGCAGCAGTCTTTGACGTGAAATATTCGGGACTCGGCAGAAAGGAAAAGCTTGCCGATCTAAGAGAGAGGGTTGAAAACGAAGGCGGTGAGCTGTTTATAATGACGACTCTCGATGACATCGCATGGCTTCTCAACATCCGCGGAAACGATGTTAAGTGTAATCCTGTGGTTCTTTCATTCTTTGTGCTTGATGCCGGAAAGCCGGTACTCTTTGCGCAGGGCGGGGCAATCGCTCCCGTAAAGGCACAGCTTGAAGCTGATGGTGTCGAGGTACGTGAATATAACGAAGTTTACGATTACATAAAAAACCGCTGCGTAGGCCGCAGCGTAATTCTGGATAAATCGGCCGCAAACTATGAAATCATCCGCTCGTGCGAAAAAGCGGGGAAGGTTGAAAGCTTCAGGAACTATTACTTCATAAAGAAATATCTGAAAAACCCGACCGAAATAGAGGGCATGGCTTATGCGCACCTGAAGGACGGCGTTGCAAAGACCAAATGGATATACTGGGTAAAGCAGAATGTAGCAGGCGGAAAGCTTTCGGAGCTGTCGGTTGCGGATAAGCTTTTCGAGCTTCGCATGGCGCAGGAGAACTGCCGGGGCAACAGCTTTGAGCCTATTATGGGCTATGGACCTCACGGAGCAATCATTCACTACGAAGCGACTCCGGAGGAGTATTCAATGCTTCAGCCAAAGGGATTTCTCCTTGCAGATACCGGTGGACAGTATCTTGAAGGTACCACCGATGTAACCAGAACGATTGCACTCGGCGAGCTGACGGAAGAGCAGAAAAGGGACTATACTGCCGTGCTTCGCGGGCATCTGCGTTTACAGCACAGACCATTCAAATACGGCACAAAGGGCAGCGAGCTCGACAAGATTGCGCGTGAGCCTCTCCACGAAGTGTGCGGCTATGACTACAATCACGGAACAGGCCACGGAGTGGGCGTTTATCTGAACGTTCACGAAAATCCGGTGCGCATCACAAAGGGCGAGCTGCTTCGCGTTGACGATCTGGCATTTGAAGAGGGAATGATTACATCAAATGAGCCGGGCATCTATATCGAAGGAAAGCACGGCGTACGCATCGAAAACCTCGAGGTATGCTTCAGTGCAGGAAAGGATGATGCGGGAAACAGTCTGCTGAAATTCGAGCCGCTGACGCTGATTCCTTACGAGCCTGAAGCTCTTGATTTGAAGCAGATGACAGACGAGGAAATCCGCTGGTTCAACGAATACCAGGCTCTCGTCCTTGAAAAGATATCACCTTATCTCGATAAAGATGAAAAGGCATGGCTTGAAGAAGTGACAAAGCCGGTTAAAAGATAGGAGAAAAGACATGGCAGGGAAAGAGTTAATACTTGTTATAAATCCGGGATCCACCTCAACAAAGGTCGCTCTCTATGAAGGGGAAAAGCAGCTGAGTCTCCTCGATCTAAAGCACGGTGCCGAAGAATTAAAGGCTTATCCGTCCGTAAACGATCAGCTGGGCTTCAGAACAGAGGCGGTTAAAAAATATCTTGCGGATAATGGCGTAAAGCCGGGCGCTTTGACTGCGATTGCATGTCGTGCAGGTGTTGTGGGAGCTCTCGAGCCCGGTGCTTATGTGGTAGATAAAAAATTCAGAGATGCATCCTTTGACTCGCCGCAGCCTCATCCGGCGAATCTTGCGCCGGTAATAGGATATGAGCTTGCTGCAGGCGCGGGTGGCGATGTAAAGGTATTTATGTACGATGCGGTCTGCGGATGCGGAAAGCCTGAAAAGGTTTATCAGATAACAGGACTTCCGGAAATCGAGAGACCATTCTACACACATGTATTAAACAGCCGCGCTGTATCAATAGAACAGGCAAAGCGTGACGGCGTGCGCATGGACGAGCATACCTATATTGTTGCGCACCTCGGAGGCGGCATTACGGTCAACCTGATAGACAGGGGCAGAATACTTGACTTTGTCGGTGATGACGAAGGCTGCTTCTCACCCGAAAGAACGGGCGGAATACCTGTTCGCCCGCTGGCAAAGCTCTGCTACCGCAGCGGGCTTGGCGAAAAAGAGATGCAAAAGAAATTAAAAGGCCGCGGGGGACTGATGGCATACCTTGGGACAAACGACATGCGCGAGGTTGAAAAGCTGATGGCAGGCGGAGATGAAAAGGCAAAGCTTTGCTTTGACGCTATGGCCATGCAGGTTGCTCAGGATATAGGCGCTTTGGCGACAGATGTTTGCGGCCGCGTTGATAAAATTATATTAACCGGAGGCCTCGCTTACTCGGAGGCTTTCACGAAAGAGATTGAGCGCAGAGTCAGCTTTATTGCACCGGTTTCGGTAATACCGGGAGCCTACGAAATGGAAGCTCTCGCAGGCGGAATACTTCGCGTGCTCCGTGGCGAGGAGGAAGCTCACAGGTTTTAAGGCTTAGATATAATGGTGGAGAAAACATGGAAAAGGCACTTCTTTCAAAATACGATAATCTGAAAAAGATAATCGCTTCGTACGGGAGCGCTTTGGTGGCCTTTTCAAGCGGTGTTGACTCCACTTTTTTGCTTTATGCTGCAAAGGAGGCCCTCGGCGGAAACGCAGGTGCCGTAACAGTGTCATCATGCTTCTTCCCCGAAAAGGAGGATGAAGAGGCGGCAAAGTACTGCGAGACGCTGGGAGTCAGGCAGTTTAGGCTAAAGCTGGATGTACTGAGGGTAGACGGAGTTTCGGATAATCCGAAGAACCGCTGCTACCTTTGCAAGCGGGCTCTGATGGGGAGCATAAAAGAGCTGGCGGAGAAAAACGGCTATGCGACTGTCCTGGAGGGATCGAATCTGTCGGATAATGACGATTATAGGCCCGGAATGCAGGCTGTAACAGAGCTTGGCATAAAGAGTCCTTTAAAGGAAGCGGGCTTTACAAAGAACGAAATCAGAGAGGTTTCAAAAAAGCTGGGGCTTCCGACATGGGACAAACCGTCTTATGCTTGCCTTGCGAGCAGGTTCCGCTGCGGTGACAAGATTACAGAAGAACAGCTTAAAATGGTTGAAAGGGCAGAAGAGTATCTTCATAAAGAAGGCTTCAGGCAGATACGTGTCAGAATCCACGGCAGGCTTGCGAGGATAGAGGCAGAACCTGTAGGTTTTGAATGTATAATGAAGGATGAGGTGCGGGAAGGGATATATACCGCATTAAAGGAAATCGGTTTTGAATTTGTTTCGCTGGACCTTTTCGGGTACAAAACAGGGAGTATGAATTAGCATGATAGGGCTTGGAACGATTATTAACGCCGGTGCCATAGTTGTGGGTGGGCTCATAGGCCATTTTGCGGGCAAGCTTTTCAACGATGACCGTCAGGACGCTCTGATTAAAGCGTGCGGTATCAGCACGATGTTTATGGCAATGGCGGGAGCCATGGAGGGCATGCTGAAAATTGAAGGCGGCAGCCTCGTCAGTGGCCGTGTAATGCTGGTTGTGCTCTGTGTGGTACTCGGAACGGCAATAGGCGAGTTTATAGGAATAGAAAAGAGCTTTGAGCACTTTGGCGAATGGTTAAAGAAAAAGGCGGGCAGGAACGAGGACAGCAGATTTGTAAACGCCTTTATCACGGTTTCGATGACGACATGCGTGGGCGCGCTTGCAATAGTCGGATCCATCCAGGACGGCATGTTCGGCGATTATTCGCCGCTGCTGGTTAAGTCCGTAATAGACTTTGCCTTTGCTATTCTGATGACATCATCGATGGGTGACGGATGCATATTTGCGGCGATTCCACTGTTTATCTATCAGGGGTCTATAACGTTGCTTTCCAGATTGATAGCTCCCATAATGACTGATCGGGCAATGTCTTACCTGTCGCTGGTAGGCTCTGTACTGATTTTCTGCATCGGTATAAATATTATATGGGAAAAGAAGTTCAGGGCGGCGAACATGCTGCCGGCGCTGATACTTGCGGTGGTGGCGGCTTACCTGCCGTGGGGATTTCTGGAGTAAACCGGGGTAAACTGTGGTATATTGAAACAAACGGGAAGAAAATGGAATAAAATGGAATAAACCGGTGAAAACGCCTTTCGATGTGGGGAGGCGTTTTTGAGTTTTTGGTTTTTTCTTTATTTTTAGTGATTTTTACCACCATTTTTTACGATTTGAGCTGCTTTTCAGGTTCCACGCATGAATTTTTGTGGTAGAAAACAGTGAAACAACTATTTATACCACCGGTTACTTCATTAATGTTGTTTTTTTGTGGTAGAAAACAGTGAAATATCAATTTATACCACCAGCTCTTTCATTAATGCCGATTTTTGTTGGTATAAGCGAGTATTTTTTAAAATATTACCACAAAGAGCAGAAAATTATTAAATGATTAAATACTTAAATACTTGTTTAAGTGTTTAATACTGTGGTATAATTCATTTGAAAAGGGAATCCGGTTCCGTATTTATGGCTAGATTTGTTAGATTGGCTTGAATACATTATTTAGCCA
>DGGP01000095.1 GCA_002392265.1 Firmicutes bacterium UBA3871
CTTTTTCCGCCTGCGGTGAGGCTGTATTTCATCGATTCGTAGAGCGTGATGCTCTTGTGATCGATATCGGGTAAAAAGTCGAGAAGATGTTTTTCAAGTAGTTCTTTGTACTCTAAATATTTATCGTTCATGTTTTACCTCCTGATTATTTTTCATATGTTTCGATGCGCTGTTTAGCGGAATCAAGTATTTCCACGCATCTCTTATAATATTTCACGCCGTCCTCGTAGGCCTGCATTGCCTCTTCGAGCGAAATATTGTCCTTTTTGATGGTCTCGGCCATGCTTTCGAGCTTTGCCATGCTGTCTTCAAAATCAAGCTTAACCGGATCTTTGATATCTGTATTCTTTGCAGTCATTTTCCTACCTCACTTTGCTATAGCCTGCTGACGCTGTCAACAGTCATTGCGATGCTGCCGTCACTAAGACGTGCATTTACCTTGTCGCCTGTTTTAATATCCGCAGCTGATGATATGAACCTGCCTGATGCGTCGGTTAAGGCTGCATATCCTCTTTCCATGGTTTTAACGGGATTTAGCTGAGAAAGTGTATCCATAAAGCCTTTGCATTTCAGCTCACCTATCGTGATTTTCGAAGCAATTTCACGCTTCATCGCATCAAGCCCCGCACGCTTTACACGCTCCTCTTTTGCCGCCACATTTGCCTTTAATGCAGCAAGCAGCAGCTCACGCCTTTCTTCGAGATACATCCTCAGCTCCCCTGTATCGGGAACAGCCATATTAGCGGCAGCCGTAGGCGTTTCAGCACGTCTGTCGGATACAAAATCAGCTATGGTGAAATCCGTCTCGTGACCGACTGCGGAGATTATCGGAATATCCGAAGCATAAATAGCACGTGCCACGATTTCCTCGTTAAAGGCCCAAAGCTCCTCAACGGAACCGCCTCCGCGACCTACTATCATTACGTCTATATCGTCAAAGCTTTCATTTATAAATCTGATTGCGTCCGCTATATCATCAGGTGCTCCCGGCCCCTGAACCAGAACCGGATAAATCAGTATATCCACATAATCGTTCTTTGTGGTAATTATCTTTATGATGTCCTGCACGGCTGCGCCTGTTGCAGATGTTACGACGGCAACCCTTTTCGGAAAAGCCGGAAGAGGCTTTTTGTGCGACTCGTCGAACAAACCCTCAGCTTCAAGCTTTTTCTTTAGCTTTTCGAAAGCCTCTGCGAGAGCACCTATGCCCGCGGTTTCAACCGCTCTGATGTAAAGGGAATAAGAACCGCCCCTCTCGTAAACACTGACAAAGCCGTGTGCGATGATGCTCATCCCGTCCTCGAGCTTTATATCAAGGTTGCGGGCTGTCTGCGGCGTAATATAACAGCTTACCTTTGAAGAGGCATCTTTCAGGTTGAAATATACTCCTGTAGGGTGATATTTCAAACCCGAAACCTCGCCTTCGACAGAAATATTCGATAAAACGGGGTCTCCGCTTAGTATTCTTTTTACATAGCTGTTCAGCTGTGCTACTGTTACAGGTTTCATAAATTAAACAACCTCACGCCGATTCTTGCAGTGCCTACTGCGTTATCCGATGAAAGTGACTGATCTCCGAAGTAAAACTCATAGCCCATATCCTTTGAATACCGCATGAGCTTTTCGCTGATATATCTGCTTGAGCTGACTCCGCCGGCAAACAGTACGGTTTTCAGGCCGTAGGTCTTTTTCGCCTGCTCTATCATCTTTTCGGTGCAGGCTGTGATGCGGTCAAAAAGCTCGAGTATCAGAGCAGAGCTGTCAAAGCCGGCTGCCGAGCCTGAATTTTCGACAGCTCTTTGCGCCTGCGTTTCAAGGCCCGAAAGATTGAACCATGATTCAGATACCCTGACACCGGTTAAAAGCGGTTTATAAGTCAATTTTGAGGCTTTTATGGCCATTTCATCCATAAAGACACCCGAGGGAAATTCCATTCCCAGAGCAACACCTACGCGGTCTATCACCTGACCGAAGGATATGTCCTTTGAGCCGCCCACGATTTCGATATCATAACCGGTCCTTGCCCTATGCACCTTTAAAAGCTCGCAGGTACCGCCCGAAAGATGAAGCGATAAAAAATCCTGCGGAAGCTCGAAGCCCAGGCTCCCTTCTATTGCCGCAATATGACCCTCCTGGTGGCTTGTTTCGTAAAGGGGAACCGATAACGCCCCCGCAATAATTTGACCGGCTGTCCTCCCTGCATTAAAGCAAGGCATATAGGACCCCTCTGCAGGGCGAGGCTTTACCGACACGCAGACAGCCTTAATTGAGCTGCCACTCAGGGACCGGTACACATTATCAAGTACGTGAGGAAGGTTTTCCACATGCTGAAACAGGGCTTCAGATTGTCTAAGCCCTCTTTCACCCTTTTTTACCTTTAATAATTCTCTTGAATCCGCAATTATTCTGCCCGACAAATCGACCAGTGCTGCGGATGTTTTGTAGTTGCTGGTATCAATACCCAGAACACATTCTGTCATTTGCATGCTCTCTTAGTCGGCTATTTTCGCAAGAACTCCGTTTATGAATTTTGCGGATTCTTCGCTGCTGTAGGTTTTTGCCAGCTCTACGGCTTCGTTTATCGAAACGCTCACAGGTATATCCTCCATGTAGAGAATCTCTCCGATAGCGAGTCTGAAAATCGCCAGATCAACTGCTGAGAGGCGACCGAGCTTCCAGCCGGTATCCAGATTCGTATAAGCATTATCGATATCTTCTTTGTGCTGCGATATTATCGTAAACATGTCGTTTATGTATTTTTTCTGATTTCCTACATTCTTGCCGGTCAGAAAAGCTGTTTTTGCCTTCGGAGAAAAATCATTTTGAATTTCCATCGAATACAGCATTTGCATGAGCGCTACTCTCGCTTCAGTTCTGTTCATCAGTCGTTTCTCCTTCCGGAAAATCTATTCCGTCAACATGAATGTCTATTGCCTTTAGTGTGATTCCGAGCATGTCCGACGCATCGTTTTTAACAGTGCGCTGAACATCCCATGCCACGGCGGGAATGTTTACGCCGTAATTCACAACAATGTGAACCTCTGCGGTGTAAACGTTTTCCTCTTTTAATTTATCGAGCTTTATGCTCTTTTTATCAGGCAGCCTGGAAACGCCGGCAGTCTTTAATATCGCAACGGAAATCGCCTTGATAATTACGTCCTGCCCGACCTGTACAGACAGCCCTTCCTGATTGATTATTTTTTCCATATAGTTTTTTCGTTACTGCTCTTCGGCAGATTCCTGAGCGGACGTTTCATCCTCAGGATGCTTTATGATTATCAGAACGCGGTCAATTCTGCGCTCCGCAACCTTTTTAATAACCAAAGTGCAAGAATCAAGCTCGATTGCCTTGTCGAGATTATCACCGTCGTCAGGGATTTCTCCGAGAACATCGAGGATTAATCCTCCCACTGTTTCTGCATTTTCGGAGCTGAGTGAAAGTCCGGTTCTCTCGTTTACATCATCGAGAT
>DGGP01000137.1 GCA_002392265.1 Firmicutes bacterium UBA3871
CGTTGCCTGCAGTTTGGTGCGTGGAAAAATGTAATGATTGACAGGTATCAGAATGTTGAAATTATTTAGCGTGAAAAAGAAAGAGCAAGGGGAAACTCCCTTGCTCTTTTGCAATACATAATCTACTTGCCTATTGGCGTGCCATACTCTAGCAGAGTGTCGCTTGGTAAATCAATGCGGTCACTCCAATAGATGCATGTGCGGCTTTCATCAATCTGAAAGTTTTGAAAGAGGGCGGGCTCTGTCTTCAGAGGCGCAAAATCTTTCAGAGTTTCTATATCTTCGCTGACATCATAAATGACAGTTTGCCCTTCGTCAAACTGTACCAATAAGCGATAGCCTTCTTGTGGCGTTACAGATTTTATTCTCGGAATCATAGGCACTCCCCTTGCTGTTGTTCTTATTCCAAAGGCGGAAGCTTATCAATCTTTTGCGAAGTCCACATCTCTTGAAGTTTGTCACCATAAAGACCGAGCCATTCACGCACCATATCCTGTGCTTTTTTGGGAAGATCGCCATCAATCATCTCGCGAGTTTTTATGTTAAAAACCCCGACATATTCCCCGTAGAGAGCGTGCACATGTGATGGTTCGTGCTCCTTTGGTTTAAAGAACATTTTAATAACGATACCGTAAAAACGTGTTATTTCTGGCATATAGTTATCTCCTTCCTCATTATACTCTAATACCAATAAAAATGTCACTGTTTTCTTGTGGAATATATTACCACACGATTTTTAGAAAGTAAAGTAAATTTTAGAAAAATTTTCCAAAAGATTATCGAAACAAAAGCAAGGAAATTTTAACAATATCTAAAATGCCTCAAACATGATATAATATAACGGATATGAATTCGAGGAGCGGAGATTATGGAAATACTCGACATTGTTGACGAATACGGGAATCCTACGGGAGAGACCGTTGAAAGAGAATATGCGCATGCAAACGGCATAAGGCATCGCACGTCCCACGTGTGGCTTTTGAGGAGACGCCCGGGCGGCGTTCAGATACTCCTGCAGAAGCGCTGCGAGGCCAAGGATTCGTTTCCGGGCTGCTACGATATTTCGAGCGCGGGACACATTCCGGCAGGCTGCGGCTATGTCGAATCCGCAATCCGCGAGCTGGCGGAAGAGCTGGGCGTTACAGCGGAGCCGAAAGACCTCATCGAGTGCGGCGACATCACAATAGGCTGGGATGAAAGATTCCACAGTATAGACTTTCACGACCGCCAGTATTCGAAAATCTTTGCCACCTGGTGCTGTGACAAGGACGAGGCGGATTTCAACCTGCAAAAGGAGGAAATCGAAAGCGTACTTTGGATGGACTTTGAAGAATGCCTCGATGCGGTAAAAAACGACAGAATCAAGCATTGCATCGCAATTGAGGAGCTCGAGACAGTTAAAAACGGTATTGAACGTTCTATTAATAAAATTTGATATATAAACAACGCAAATTGCCGAAATTAAAGAGCAGGCAAGACAGAGAAAGGACCGAAATGGGAGTACAGAAAAGAGTAAAGGATTATTTTGAGAAAAACTTCACGGGAGTTTTACACACCACCCTCAATCCCGAGGGCCCGGGCGTAATCAGGATTCATCTGGTGCCGCCAAAGATAGAGGAAGGCGAGCCGGTAAACAGCATAGCAATCCTGAACGGACAGGATATTCTGCCCGTAAATACGACGTGGACAATTATCCTCGCCGAGTTTATAAAAGAAATCAATAAATACGAAGGAAAACCGCTCGGCAGTGCCGAAACAGAGGCTGCGGTTGAAAATACTTGTAAAAGCGTAAAGAAAATCTATCCTTTTGTCAGCAAAAAACTGATCCGCAGAGACCTTTATACAATTATGAAGACCTTTGAGCAGGTGGCTCGCGGAAAGTGGGTGGATGAGGATATAGATTATCTCAGCATCGGCGACTATGCGCCGCACATGAGAGCTCCTCACAGGATGGATTTGATGGTAAGCGCAATGAGCGTGGACGGCAGATGGAATTGCAACCAGAAATGCGTTCACTGCTATGCCGCAGGCCAGGTTCATGCCGATGAAAAAGAGCTTTCGACGGAAGAATGGAAGGAAATAATTGACCGCTGCCGCGCCGCATGCATTCCTCAGCTCACCTTTACGGGCGGAGAGCCTACGATGAGATCTGACCTGCCTGAGCTGGTGCGCCACGCATCGTGGTTTGTGACCAGACTCAACACCAACGGCATCGCAATGACGCCGGAGCTTTGCAGAGAGCTGCGCGAAGCAAGCCTCGACAGCGTACAGATCACATTCTACTCAAAGGACGCAGAAATTCACAACAAGCTTGTTGGAGAGGACAGATACGACGACACTGTTTCCGGCATCGAGAATGCGCTCGCTGCAGGGCTTAGTCTGAGCATAAACACTCCGCTTTGCACATTAAACCGTGACTATGTCGAAACGCTTAAGTTCCTGCACGAAAAGGGTGTAATGTTTGTGACATGCTCGGGACTGATTACTACCGGAAACGCTGCACTTTCAGAGTCTGAATCCATGCAGCTTTCAAAGGAGGAAATAAAGGAAATCCTCCGCGATGCGGTGGAATATGCTTATGCAAACGAAATGGAGATTAGCTTTACTTCACCGGGCTGGGTGGAGCCTGAGCTGTGCATGGAGCTCGGAATCAATGTGCCAAGCTGCGGAGCTTGTCTTTCAAATATGGCGGTGACGCCTTCGGGTAATGTCGTGCCTTGCCAGAGCTGGCTTTCAGGCGATGTGCTGGGAAATATTCTGCAGCAGGACTGGTCTGAAATCTGGGAGAGCGAGACTTGCGCGGAGCATAGGGCTTACTCGGCGCTGATGCTTGGAAAGTGCCCGCTTCGCAAGGGTGGAGATTGTATGGCGATTGAAGGAGGATGCAGCTTATGATAAACAGAAATTGCAAAAGAATATCTGCTGCAGTGCTGTGCTGCATGCTGATTTGCCTAATCTTTGCGGCTGTGCCGGTATTTGCGGACGAGCCGACAGACTTTATACAAAACTACGAGATTACAGTGGAACCAAATGAAGAGGATGCCACACTTAATATTCATTATCACATCGAGTGGGAGGTGCTCGAATCTGACGGGATCGGGCCTGTTTCCTGGGTGGAGGTAGGACTTCCAAACGGTGCGTACAGAGATTATCAGTCGCTCAGCGACAATATTTCTGAGCTTTATCCTTATTCAAGCGGTGGAAATTACCTGATGATGGTCAGCTTTAATGACGAATACTACGAGGGAAGTGTAATTGACTTTGATTTCTCCGTGATTCAGGACTATATGTATCAGGTAGATGCCTATGAAGAGGGCTTTACGGCATATTCCTTTACACCGGGCTGGTTTGACAGCATCGAGGTCGGAAAGCTCACACTACGCTGGAATGCCGACAAGGCTACATCATGGAAGCCGGACGGACTGGTAAAGGATGGATATATTACATGGGAGGAGAGACTTGCACCGGGAGAAACGTTTTCGGTAAGAGTGGACTATCCAAACGATGCGCTCGGATTTGATGTTGCAAAGTACAGACTTGACGGCGGATATGAAGGCTATGTCGATTCCGACGGCTACTGGGTGGAATCCGGCGATTATTACGGCGGCGACGATGCGGAGCTTATCGAAGCACTTGCCGGCTGGACGGTGATATTGTTTATCTTTTTATTTGTTCCGGGACTCATCGCGCGCCGCGTTCAGAACGCCTATGACAGGGGCTCCGGTATGAAGAGCAGCGGAACAAAGAAGATGGTAACCCGTACAATTGTAGAGTACTGGGCAACATGCCAGGGCTGCGGTGCACCGAGAGAGGGAGACGAACAGAAATGTCCATACTGCGGGCGCAGTTTTGTGAAAAAGGAATCGAAGTTTACCGAGGAGGCAATTCCTGAAGAGGACAGAGCCGAAATATTAAAGAAGGACAAAACAGGCGAATACAAATGCTCATCTTCGCCTAATAAATATGTCAGAGTAAATGTTGTTAATATCCCTGTGTCTCACGGACATACACCTGCAGGCGGTGCCAAGCACGGCGGCAGCGGCGGACGCGGTCACGGCTCCTGCGCTCACAGCCACTGCGCTTGCGCATCCCATTGCGCATGTGCCTGCGCTTGCGCTTGTGCGGGCGGAGGCAGAGCAGGCTGCAGCACGAAGGATTTCTACAATACAGATCTGAAATTAAAGCAGCTGGAGCTAAAGACCATAAAGAAATAGCAAAACAGGGAAAAGCTAAAATGGGGACAGGTTAGATGGAAAAAACAGAAAAGAAAAAGTGGATATGGCTGATTATCATAGCGGGAATTGTGCTCTGGGCTGTTCTGAATTATCAGGTGGCACTGGCGGGAATAGGCTGGGTAGCGCGAGTTCTGATGCCTGTGATTATAGGCTTTGCAATTGCATTCATACTGAATGTGCTGAAACGGGCAATCGAAAAATACCTGTTCAGACCCCTTGACAAAAGCTGCACGAAAATATGGCCGCGCATCAGGGACGGAATAGGGATACTCCTTTCGATTCTGATTCTGGTAGCAATAGTGGCACTGGTAATTACGATGCTGGTGCCTCAGATTCGCAGCACATGGGAAATGCTCACCGCGTCGTTTCCGCAGTACTGGCAAAGCGTCCAAGGGTGGCTTGATGTAAAGACCGCACAGTACGGCCTCGATGCTATAAAGCTGCCAAAGATCGAGACGGATTACGAGACACTGTTTGACCTCGCAAAGAGATTCCTCACAAGCGGCGTGGGTGCGGCATTCGGCTCTGCAATCGGTGTGATGACCGGCTTTGTAAATACCATGATTAATGCGGCGCTCGGTCTGATTTTTGCCATCTACATGCTTGCCGAAAAGGACAAGCTTTCGGAGCAGTGCACGCGCCTTGTGAGGGCATCGTTTTCAGAGTCAAAGGCCGAAGAGATATTTTATATCGGCAGGACTGCCAACAGCATCTTTTCGGGCTTTGTTGTGGGTCAGTGCATAGAGGGCGTCATTTTGGGAATCCTCTGCGCGATAGGCATGCTGATATTCGGTTTCCCTTATGTGAGCATGATTTCGGTGCTGGTAGGAGTGACGGCGCTGATTCCGGTATTCGGTGCATTTTTCGGTACGGCAATCGGAGCCTTTCTCATTTTGATGGTCGATCCGATGAAGGCGCTTTGGTTCATAGTGCTCATAATCGTAATCCAGCAGATTGATGGCAATCTGATCTATCCTCGCGTTGTCGGTGGCAAGGTGGGACTGCCGCCGCTGTGGACACTGCTGGGCGTAGTAGTGGGCGGAGCAGTAGGAGGACTTATTGGAATGCTTGTCGGAGTGCCGGCTCTGGCGCTTGTCTATTCGCTTGTGGGCAGGTGGACAGGCAGACGGCTTGCAAAAAAATAACCCCGGGTTGCCCCGGGGCTTTGTCTTTTAAAACCTATGGTTACTTGTAGCAGATAGTTTCGATTTCAACCAGTGCGCCCTTTGGAAGTGCGCCTACTTCTACGGCGGAGCGAGCAGGATACTGGCCTTCTGTGAAGTATTCTGCATAAACAGCGTTCATAGCGGCGAAATCGCTCATGTGTGCGAGGAAAACAGTAGTCTTTACCACGTTGTCCATTGTCATACCGTTTGATTCGAGTATAGCCTTTACGTTTTCGAGGGATCTGCGAGTCTGTGCAGTAATATCGCCATCAACGATGTTGCCTGTTGCAGGATCGATAGGAATCTGGCCTGAAGTTACTACGAATGTGCCACAATCAATTCCCTGTGAATAAGGACCGATAGCTGCAGGAGCGTTTGGTGTTGAAATAATCTTCTTCATTTTTTATCCTCCCAATGTATACATGTTTGCGGATTTGCCTATGCAAATTCTTTTGTTCAATAATATATTATCTCACAAACTGAAAAGTCTGACAATAACCGATCTAAAAACCCGTTATTCGAAAATATTATAACTGGTAATATAATATCCACGCTACCACTTTAGCGTAATAATGTGTTATTTTTTAGACAGGTTATGTGACTCGTTGCATTATTATGCTTGAGAGAAAAAATGGAGGTAAGTATTATGATGAACAAGAATTGCGGATTCGGCACAAAGGCCATTCACGCAGGAAATGTAAAAGACACTCAGTACGGTGCTCTGACAACTCCTATTTATCAGACATCAACATTCGTATTTGATAGCTGTGAGCAGGGCGGCAGACGTTTTGCAGGACAGGAAGCAGGATATATCTATACCAGACTCGGAAACCCAACAGTATCTGTTCTTGAAAGCAAGGTTGCAGCACTCGAAGGCGGCGAAGCTTGCGTAGCTACAGCTTCCGGCATGGGCGCTATCTCATCCTGCCTTTGGAGCATTGCAGGTGCAGGCACACACATCATCGCTGACGGCACACTCTACGGCTGCACATTCGCACTCTTAAACCACGGCATGACAAAGTACGGTGTAGAGGTTGATTTCATCGACACATCCAACATCGAAGAAGTAAAGAAGCACTTAAAGAAGAACACAGTTTGTGTATACCTCGAGACTCCTGCAAATCCAAATCTTAAGATTGCGGACATCGCAGCAGTTGCAAAGGCTGCACATGAATATAACAAGGACATCAAGGTAGTATGCGACAACACATTCGCATCCCCTGCAATCCAGAATCCGCTTGCACTCGGTGCTGACGTAGTTGTTCACTCCGCTACAAAATATCTGAACGGACACGGCGACGTTATCGCGGGATTCGTAGTAGGTAAGGAAGATTTCATCGGCACAGTAAGAATGTTCGGACTCAAGGACATGACAGGTGCTGTAATGGATCCTTTCGCAGCATTCCTCATTCTCAGAGGTCTCAAGACTCTCGAAATCAGAATGGAAAGACACGCTGCTAACGCAATGAAGGTTGCAGAGTTCCTCGACAAGAATCCTAACGTAGAAAAGGTTTACTATCCGGGACTTCCGGGCCACCCTGGTCACGACATCGCAAAGAAGCAGATGAAGACCTTCGGCGGAATGCTTTCATTCGAAGTAAAGGGCGGCAGAGCTGCAGGCGTAAAGCTGGTTAACGCATTAAAGCTGGTTACAGTTGCAGTATCCCTCGGTGATGCAGAGACTCTCATCGAGCACCCTGCTTCAATGACTCACTCAACTTACACAGAGGAAGAGCTCAAGGCTAGCGGCATCGCAGGCGGCCTCATCAGACTCTCCGTAGGTCTTGAGAATGCAGAGGACATTATTGCCGACCTCGAGCAGGCATTAAAGGCAATCTAAAAAGCATCTAATTTCCCACTTGCAAATATAAAACAAAAAGCGGGGCAGAGCAAAATATTTGCTCTGCCTCGCTTTAAATTCAATAAGATTAAATCAAATATCGGTAGCGAGAATATCCCTCAGGATATCAACGAACATCTCTTCGAGAGGGGAAAGAGGGACCCCTTTGAGATGTATGTAGCCGAGAATCATATCGCTTACCGCACCTTCGATAGGCTTTGATGTCAGGCGGTCATCGCCGTAGCCTTGCGGCAGCACGCCGCTTCCAGTGGAGAAGCAGTTTGTGTGGGCGATAACGTTGTAGATTGTGGCGCGGTCGGTAACGTAGACAACGCGGTCAAAGTCGGAAATCGCAGCGGAAATTGCTTCCTCGGCAAAATGGAGGTCGCTGTTGGACTGTGAGAACACGATGTACGGATATTTCAGAAGATCTTCGTAGGTAATCGTTTCGAGCTTTTCGAGCGGATGGCCCTTTCTGAAAAAGGCGTGGGGCTTGATGGTTACCAGCTCGACAAAGTCGAGGTGCTTGCGCTCGAGCAGGCCGCGAATGAAGCTGCTGGTGATGTCGTTCATAAAGATGACACCGAGTTCGCTTTCCTGGCGTGCCACTTCGTTTATTACA
Organism: Firmicutes bacterium UBA3871; assembly: GCA_002392265.1. GTDB lineage: Bacteria > Bacillota > Clostridia > Peptostreptococcales > Anaerovoracaceae > UBA3871. The sequence goes on from DGGP01000137.1 coordinate 7,864, forward strand.
TCCGCCATTTCGATTTCCTTGAAGCTGACGCGCACGGAAGGAGCCTCGAGACGGTGAATAAACTCAACAAATGCCTTTGCGCAGAACGGATAGCGCTGCGCACAGATAGCCAGCTTTGCGGTTTCGGCATTGTCTCGCTCGACATAGTAACGCTCCAGCTCTGTGCTGCTTTCGACAATCGGCATGATGCGGTTTAAAAGCTCGCGGCCATCGTCGGTCAGAGCGATGCCTCTGTTGTTTCTGATGAAAATGCTGATTCCCAGCTCGCTTTCAAGCTCACGAATGGCTGTGGAAACAGCGGATTGGGAAACGTAGAGATTTTGGGCGGCCTTGTTCATGGAACCGCAATGGTAAATCTCGATAACATATTTCATTTGCAGAAGTGTCATGTGGTCGCCTCCTTTTTTAATCGACTTAATTGTACAATATGGGGCAGAGGTTTTGCAAGAAAAAGAAAAAAGGTGTGAACGAGCTGATTTCGTTATATAATAAATATATACTGGTGTAAACAATAAAGAAAAACAGGTGAAAAGATGGACAAAAAACAAGCAATCAAAAAATTAGCCGAAAAATATGACAGCTTTTATTTTTACGATCAGCAGATGATTCTCGAGCGGATAGACAGACTGCAAAAAAACTTCAAAGGAATAGAGTTTCTCTATTCGATCAAGTGCAACCCGCACAGCGGTGTGCTTGAAACTGTTTTCGGCAAGGGCTTTGGCGCGGATGCGGCAAGCCTGCGCGAAGTGGAAATGGCTGCGGAGCACGGCCTGCCAAAGGATCTCATCTACTATTCTGCACCGGCAAAGGCAGCAGGAGACATCGAAGCGGCACTCGGCAAGGCAGTTTTAATTGCCGACAGCCTCAGCGAGCTTGAACGCATACGCAAGATTGCACAGAGCGGCAGAAATGACCTTCCGATCAAGGTCGGAATCCGCATAAATCCTGACTTCTCCTATGAGACAAACGAAGGACATGCAAACAAGTTCGGTGTCGATGAGGGCGCTGCGCTTGATTATATGTCAAAGATGAAGGATGACGCCTTTATTTGCATCACAGGCATTCACGCCCACATACGCAGCCAGGAGCTAGATGCAAAGAAGCTCAGAAGCTACTACGACAAGATGTTTGCTCTGGCACTTCGCTGCGAAGAGGCACTTGGCAGAAAGCTTGAATATATTAACCTCGGATCCGGTATAGGTATACCGTTCGACGAAAAGGACAGTGAGGTTGATGTTGAATGGCTGGGCGCAGAGACGGAAAAGCTGCTTGGCGATTTCAGAAAAACTCACGCAGGAACACGCATTTTTATCGAGTCGGGCAGATATGCCCCGGGACCTTCGGGTATATATGTTACAAAGGTTATGGACAAAAAGGTTTCCTATGGCAAAACCTATATCCTGCTGAAAAATACATTAAACGGCTTTATGAGGCCGAGCGCGGCAAAGATGATGAGCAAATATCTGACAAGCGAGCCTGCATTTTCGTGGGAACCGCTTTTTACCGGCCTGCATTCTTTCAGGTTTGAAGCGCTTGAGCCTAATAGCGAAAAGGAAATCGTAACGCTGGCCGGCAGTCTTTGCACGGGTACGGACGTCATTGCGGAGGATATTGAGATGCCTCGCCTTGAGATAGGCGACCTTGTGATTATCACAAATGCCGGTGCTTATGCGGCATCGTTTTCGCCTATGCAGTTTTCGTCGCAGGAAGCGCCGGGACAGGTGCTTATGCGTACCGACGGGAGCTTTGCGGAGTAGAAAAATGTTGTCGAACCACGTTTTTTGTAATAGAATAAAGTGAATATATTATTAATAGGAGAAATACTATGGCAGAAGAAATCAAGGCTCCGATTACCGAAGAGGTCGCTGAAAAAACCAATTTCATTTACAACTTTATTAAAGCTGATATTGCGCCGGGCGGGCAATACGAAGGACTCCAAGTCCACACCCGCTTTCCTCCGGAACCGAACGGTTACCTGCATATAGGGCATTGCAAGGCTCTCTGCATTGACTTTGGAATGGCAGAGAGATTTAACGGCATATGCAACCTGCGTATGGACGACACAAATCCTGCAAAGGAAGACACGGAATACGTAGATGCAATAAAGCAGGATATTCACTGGCTCGGATTCGATTGGGAAGACAGATTCTATTATGGTTCGGATTACTTTGAAAAGGACTATGAATATGCAATCGAGCTGATTAAAAAGGGACTTGCTTATGTCTGCGAGCTTTCGCCTGAAGAGTTCAGACTGAATCGCGGAGATACAGAGCATCCGGCAGTGTCTCCTTATCGTGACAGACCTATCGAAGAAAATCTGATGCTGTTTGAAAAGATGAAGAACGGCGAAGTTGAAGAGGGAAAGATGACCCTCCGCGCAAAAATCGATCTTGAGAGCGGCAATTTCAATATGAGAGATCCTGTAATTTACAGAATCCGTTTCATTAATCACCACCGTCAGGGTACAAAGTGGTGCATCTTCCCGATGTACGATTTTGCTCATCCTATTCAGGACGCACTCGAGGGTATCACACATTCCCTCTGCTCACTTGAATACGAAGAGCATCGTCCGCTTTATGACTGGGTGGTAAACAATGTATCGATTCCATATCACAAGCCTCGCCAGATAGAGTTTGCGAGACTCGGAATCGACCATACCGTAATGAGCAAGAGAAAGCTCCGCCAGCTGGTTGAAGAGGGCTATGTTTTGGGCTGGGACGATCCGCGTATGCCGACGCTTTGCGGACTTCGCCGCCGCGGATACACAGCTGCTTCCATCAGAAACTTCTGTGATTCAATCGGCGTGGCAAAGAGCACCAATGTTATAGAGTTTGCAGAGCTTGAAAGATGCCTGCGCGACGACCTGAATATGGTTGCGGAGCGTACAATGGCTGTAATTCATCCTGTGAAGCTGACTGTTACAAACTATCCTGAGGGGCAGGTTGAAACCTTCGAGGTTGAGAACAATCCTCTCGACCCTTCGCAGGGAACTCACGAGATTACATTCAGCAGAAATCTCTGGATGGAAGCCGATGACTTTATGGAAGAGCCTATTCCAAAGTACAAGAGAATGTTCCCGGGCAACGAGGTTCGTCTCAAGGGCACATATCTGGTTACATGCACAGGCTGCAAAAAGGATGAGAACGGCAATGTAATCGAAGTTCTTTGCGAATACGATCCTGAATCACGCGGAGGAAATCCTGCGGACGGCCGCAAGGTAAAGGGCGCAACAATCCACTGGGTTGACACAAACAACTGCGCCGATGCGGAAGTGCGTCTCTATGACAATCTCTTCCTCGATCCGCAGCCGGACGGTGCGGACAAGAACTTCCTTGACTGCATGAACCCTGAATCACTGGTGGTTCTTCAGAACTGCAAGGTTGAAAAGGGACTTGTTGAGATAGCTAAAAAGTATGATGAAACTGAAAACCGTACCGGAGTGAATGCGCCTACATTCCAGTTCATGCGCGTGGGATTTTTCTGCCTGGACAACAAGGACAGCAGCGCAGAACACATGGTATTCAACCGCAGCGTTTCATTAAAGGACGGCTTCAAGAAATAGAAATTTTATAAAAGGGGTGATTAAAATGCCGTGCACAACATTATTGGTCGGAAAAAAAGCCAGCAACGACGGTTCAACAATGATATCGAGAACTGATGACGGCCATTTCGACGTAAAGAAAATCGTAGTGGTAGAACCAAAGGACCAGCCCAGAAAGTATAAAAGTGTGATTTCACACCTTGAAATCGAGCTTCCGAAGAATCCTATGAGGTATACGGCCTGCCCATCCGTTGACAAAAAGGACGGAATCTGGGCAGCAACCGGAATTAACGCCGCAAATGTCGGTATGACTGCGACGGAGACGATTACTTCAAATCCGCGCGTGCTGGCAGCAGATCCGCTGGTTGAATATCAAAAGGCCCGCGGAAACAAAAAGGCAGTGCCGGGCGGCATTGGTGAAGAGGATATCGTAGTGCTGGTGCTTCCATATATAAAGACTGCGCGCGAAGGCGTGGAGCGACTTGCCGAGCTTCTCGAAAAATATGGAACTTACGAATCAAACGGCATTGCATTTAACGACAAGGATGAAGTATGGTGGCTCGAGACCATCGGTGGGCATCACTGGATTGCCTGCAGAGTGCCTGATGATGTTTGCGTAATCGCACCAAACAGATTCGGCCTCGACAGATTCGATTTCGACGATGCATATGGGAAAAAGAAGAATTTCATGTGCTCCAAGGATTTAAAGGAGTTCATTGAAAAGTACCATCTGGATTTGAACAAAGCCGGAGAGGAATTTAATCCGCGCTATGCTTTTGGCTCCTGCTCGGATTCCGATCATATCTATAATACGCCGCGTTCGTGGTTTATGGCCAGATGCCTGGCTCCGAACAAGTATAAATGGGAAGGCCCGGATGCAGACTTTACACCGGAAAGCAATGACATTCCTTGGTGTATCGTACCTGAGAAAAAGGTTACCGTGGAGGATGTGAAGTATATACTTTCCACACATTTCCAGGGAACCAAGTTCAATCCGTACATTTCTCACGACGAGTCCACCTATGCGGGTAAATACCGTTCTATCGGCATTAACCGTACGGGCGTGACATCCATCTGTCAGATCAGGAATGATGTGCCAAAGGAAATCAGCGGACTTGAATGGGTTTGCTTCGCATCGAATGCGTTTAACGCAATCATTCCGCTTTATCCGAATGTGCCAAAGATGCCAAAATATCTCAGCAGTGTTGGCCTTGAAGCAAGTACCGAAAACCTCTACTGGAGCAATCGCCTGATTGAGTCTCTGGCAGATGCAAACTATGGCGGCTGCGTTCAGCACATCGGAAGATATCAGGAAGCTGTGGCTACAGAGGGACGCAAAATCGTTCTCGAGTACGACGAAAAGATGGCAAAGTCGGGCAAGTTCGATTTAGCGGTCGAAGCAAACGAAAAGATTGCCGAGATGGTAAAGGAAAAAACGACCGATACGCTCACAAAGGTTCTAGCTGTGGCAGGAGAGAATATGAAGAACGGCTTCAAGTGGTCGGACAACTAGACAGTTTTCGGAGTTCTATGCACTAAATTGCCCGAATACGCTCGGATAGTGCATGGATTTAGGCGGTTTAGGAGCATTCCGGTGCGCATATATCGCAAAAAAAAATAAAATAAATGCACTAAATGTGGAATAATCCGCGTTTAGTGCATTTTTTAATAGTATCTGTCTGTTAGGCCCATGCACTAAACCGGCTAAATGCTGTGGGTTAGTGCATAGTTTTGAAAATTCTACTGTTTTCCGATCCTGCGCCCGCTCCACCAGCTGCGTATGCTGCGGAGCCAGTGGAACTTGCAAGCTACGATTATGATTACCGCAATGATTGCCAGCGTAATCAGATTATACGAAATCCAGTTTGCAAAGCAATCCAGTGCATAGAGGAAATTAGCCGCACCGTCCTTCAGGTTCTGCGCAAGCCTTGCAAGGAAGCTCTGATCCTGGTCTATACCGTTTTCATAGCGCACTACCTTTTCAAGGTTCACGCAAACGGTCGAATAATCCACCAGGCTGTCATAACGGTTCAGCGTCGACGAGTACATGTCAATCTGATACTGCGTATCCGAAAGCGCATTTTCGAGCTCTATTATGTCGCTCATATTGTTTGCCTCGCGCATCAGGTTCTGCAGGCGATCCTCTTTGATCTTTAGCGTCTCAAGGCGGCCTTCGGTCTCGAAATATTCAAGCCCGATATCCTCCACGCTTTCGCTCATGGAGACCACATAGCTCGCCTCGTGCAGAGAATCGAGGAATTCTCTGTACCTGCCCTGCGGCACGCGAACCACATAGTATCCGCTTTTGTAAGAACCCTCGCTATAGTACGAGCCGTTGCTGATTTCAGAGCTCTCGAAGTACCCGCCGCACTTTTTGACAAGCTCCTGAAGTGCTGCAACAGATTCGTCGAACTCGGTTGTCTGCAGGCTCACATCAGCCCGATAGATAAGCTTCACATTGCTTGCGGCATTGTAAGCAGCATCCTCTGGCATCGGCCCTTCGCGTTCGAGGCTCACATAATTGTTTATATCGGCAGTGTTCTTTTGCTCACCTGAAGAAGCTGCTTCGAGCTCCTCATCAAATACGGCCGTATCCTTGGATGCGAAATTGTTTGAACTGCCCATCTTCATGAAATCAAAGCCGGTAAAGCTGTCAAAGAACGAGCCGAGGCAAAGCCCGATAACCAGCACAGCTGCCAGCCCCGAAGCCCATTTTATACGGCTTTTTCTTTTTGCGCTCCGCTCGGCATTACTCAAAGCAGGCGTGACTTTAATTCTTTCGGCAGAGTACTCTGCCTCTGTGATATACTTTTCGTCAATCTGTCCCACAGCCTTTGCAAAATCTTCTTTTTTCATATTTCAAACCCCTCTTTTGTCAGATAATCGCGCAGCGCTTCGCGCATTCTGTGAAGCGTTACCTTAACATTGCTTTCGCCAAGCCCGGTCTCTGCGGAAATCTCCGCGATGCTCTTCATGTGCCAGTAGCGTTTCACAAAAAGCCTGCGCTTCTCAGGCTCCAGCCCTTCGAGCCAGCTGTTCAGCGCTCGAACAAGCTCTGCTTCCACGACCGCAGTTTCGGTATCGCCGCCGCTTGCGAGACACTCCGCCAGTTCGTCGATGCATGCCTCTGCAATTCCGCTTCCACGTTTTTCGGAAGTCTTTTTAAGGTAAGCATCGAGCGCCAGGTTTCGCGTAATCCTGCCCAGGAAAGTGCGAAGCACCCTCGGTACTGTCGGCGGAATGGCATTCCATGCGCGCATATAGCAGTCCGAAACACATTCCTCAGTATCCTCATGGTTAGCCAGGATGTTAAACGCGATTTGGTTCAAGTACGCTCCGTACTTGGAGGCAGTTTCTGCAATCGCGCTTTCTGAGCGGTTGTTGTACAGTTCGATTATCTTGCTGTCTTCCATATTATTCCCTTTCTGACGTAAGTCCTTACACCTATATAGACGGAGCAGTGGCTTCGGGGTTACAAAGATTTTTTAAATTATAAAAATCACAATAATCGTAACAGTAGGAGCATAATTTGTCAAAAAAATTAAAAACTGAATATTTTGTTCTTGCAATTTGTTATCATTTATGATAACCTTTAAGTAAGTTGTGGTTATCCTTTATGATAACTTTTGAGAGAGTATGAAATGCGGACAAGTGAATCCCAGTTGTCCACTCGCAGAGAACTAATCAGACAGCGTGCGGTTGCCCGCATGTACAGCGGCATTTCGCAGGAGGAGATGGCTCTCCGGCTGGGCACTCAAAAACCGAATATCTCTCGCCTCGAAAGCGGCGAACAAAACATCACCATCGACATGTTCATTCGCTACACCGAAGCTTTGGGCAAAGCTCTGAATCTTACAATCAGTGACCCTGCCCCCGATGTGGCGAGCGACACGGAGTATAGCCTGCGGCTTTATGACGAGGAGCTTTTGCGCTTTTGCTTCAGACGTGAAGGTCTGCATCTTTATGCGGAAATTACCGATATTGATGCCGGTAATCATGAGCTGCTGCCGATGGGCCTGATTGCGTCGGAAAATGGCGTAATCGACTGGCTTACCGAGCGTGTGCTTCCGGGCACCAGGGAGTTTGCGGGAGACATTCTCCGCTGCCTAAATCTCGAAATCAGCAACCTGAAGGGCATTGTTGATGCCAGCAAATGCCTCTCACTTAACGACAGCTATTGGGTTGCCCCCACCGATTATGACGGTAGCTTTTATGACCTGAACCTGTTTGAAAGCTATTTCGACAATCTGCTCACAATTGCGGCCTTTACCGGCGGTTCAAAGCTGAGCAAGAGATTCACTCTTTCGCCGGAGCTGACGACAAATGGGCAACTTCGCAAGGCTTGGCGCCGCTACGGCGAAGACAGTATCCTCCTATACAAAGGCGGCTCCGAGGGCTTTGCGAATACGGGAAATGAGCCCTTCAGTGAATATTACGCATCACAAATCGCACATCAGATGAATCTGCATGCGGTAAAGTACGACCTCGAGGTTTGGAGGGGCGTGCCTGCCAGCAAATGTCCGATTTTTACCGATATAGATACAGCCTTTGTGCCTGCCTGCGACATTGTCCGCAGCGGCGACATGAAGGAATGTCTCGCTTATTATAAAAAGCTCGGCGAGGATTTTTATGACGAGCTTTGCAGTATGCTGATTTTTGATGCGGTTATATATAACGAAAGCCGTCATTTCAGTGACTTTGGACTGCTTCGCGATAATCGTTCGGGGAATCTGATTTCACCGGCTCCGATATTTGATAATGGCGTGTCTCTTTTCTGCTATGCGCGCAGAGAGGATTTTGACAATCTCTCGGATTATGCGGCTGCCCGTTCGACGCCGTACGGCATGGGATATGACGAAATCTGCCATATTGCGCTGGGCAGAAACCAAAAGGCGCAGCTTCGCAGACTTTTGGGCTTCAAGTTCAAACGCAGCGATACGATTGACCTGCCGGAATGGCGAATCACTGCTATTGAAAATCAGGTTCAAAAGCGTATAAAAGAGATACTTGCAATGTAAATATGAATTTTTCCAACTTGCATATATATAAAGGAACAGGTGGAGTCTGCCGGCATAACAGACTTCGCCTGTTCCTTTTTTTGTCTTTGGCAGTGCAAGGTGAATTTGGGGACAGGCACCAAATTAGCCTTTTGGCGAATCTGGTGCCTGTCCCCAAATTCGCCTTGCGTGCGATTAGGTAAAAGTATATAATAAATTCATTGCGGTGAAGCATGAGAGTGGAGGGAAAGATGGCAAAGATATTAAAAGGTGCACCTGTTGTAGAGATGCTGAATGAAAGAATGACGGAGGATGTGCGCAGTCTCAAAGAAAAGGGAATTGTTCCGACGCTTGCTATTATGAGAGTAGGCGAACGCCCGGAGGATTTGTCCTATGAAAAGGGCGCAACCAAAAAGGCCGAAGCGGTAGGCGTTGCGGTACGGCACGTCGTGCTTCCGGCAGACATCACCCAGCAAGCTCTTGACAACGAGATAATGAAGCTGAACGGCAATCCGGAGATTCACGGCGTGCTGATGTTCAGACCTCTTCCCGAGGGCCTCGACGGCGAAAGGGCACGTCGGCTTTTGAGTCCCGAAAAGGACATAGACGGCTGCACTGACGGATCGCTTGCGGGAGTTTTCACCAACTCCGAGGTCGGCTTCCCGCCATGTACGGCGCAGGCGGCGCTTGAGGTGCTAGATTACTACAAGGTGCCTCTTCGCGGAAAGCGTGCGGCGGTTGTGGGCAGATCGCTTGTTGTGGGCAGATGCGTGGCTATGATGCTGATGCACAGGGACGCAACGGTTTCAATCTGTCATACAAAGACAGAAGATGTGGCATCGGTCACAAGCCGCTGCGATGTCGTAATTACAGCTGCAGGTCAGCTCCACTATTACGGGAAGGAATATGCGAATGAGAGTCAGACCATAATAGATGTAGGCATCAACTGGGATGAAGCAAAGGGCGGCATCTCGGGCGATGTGGACTTTGAGACGGTCGAGCCTGTCGTAAAGGCGCTCACCCCGGTTCCGGGCGGCGTCGGTGCTGTCACAAGCTGTGTGCTTATCTCGCATGTGGTGGAGGCGGCAAAGCGTGCGATGGCCGGAGCTGCTGAGGCGGCGGAAAGGGAGTAGCGTGGATTAATGAAGGTAGAACAATTTGTGATGGCTTATCGTGGGAATCACGATGAAATAAAGGCACTGCTGCCTAAAGGCTTTGAGTCGCTGCGGCCGGTGCTTCGCATAAATGCGGAAATCCTGACGGACAGCAAGGCAGGTGAGCAAGGTACGACCTACAGCTATATTGAGCTGAACACTCCTGTGGCGCATGCGGGGAAGCGTGGCTGGGTGAACCTAGGTAACTGGGACAGCATGTCGACAAATATCAGTGTCAGCCGGAAAACGGAGTCTGTCTCGGATGGATATTTCAAAACAGATGCAGGTGAATTGGTTAATCGCCGCGAAAGCACCGAATTTGAGTTTGAACTGCTGCGGCTTGTTCACACAGGAACGGGCAAGGAGGGCGGCTGCCCGGCAGAGAACGACAACGACGGGTGCTTTTACATGGACGGCGATGAAGAGGAATTCCGCCCTGCGGAAAAGGTCTCAGAGCGCAAGGAGTACACGGACTGTACTTTTGAGTGGAAGGTAAAGGGCGATTTGCCGCCGATTCCGCTTTTCCGTGCGATTGCAATAGAATGCGAGGAAATACTGGGCGCCTATGCGGTTGTTTTTGAGAGAGCCGAATCGGAATTAAAGATATTTAGATAAAGGAGCAAAGATATGCTGACAGGAAAGCAGAGAAGTTACTTAAAGGGACTGGCGAATCGTCTGGACCCGGTTGTATATATTGGAAAGGACGGGCTGACGGCGAATGTTGTCAAATCTATTGATGACTGCCTCGAGGCCAGGGAGCTTGTGAAGGTAAAGCTCCAGGAGGGCTGCATACTCGACCCGAAGGCCACAGCAAACGAGGTGGCGGAAAAGCTCGGCGCAGAGTTCGTCCAGGCAATCGGCCACAAGTTCACGGTCTACCGCGAATCCGAAACGCTGGATGCGGAGAAAAGAATTGTGCTGCCATAAAACTCTATAAAAATCCATAAAAATCCAAAAAAAGACACAAAAAAGTATTGAAAAACGACAAAAATAGGAGTAGTATTAGAAGGTATTTTTTCTGAAAATAATTATACTCCTCATGTAACTCGGCAGCGTGCACGGTGCGCGAGCGACCGGAAGGTTGCGAGAGAGTATGCAGAGAAAGGATGAAAAATATGTCAGAAAACACTAGAAGAGTTGGAACAGTATCAAGAGGCGTTCGTTGCCCTATCATCAGAGAGGGAGACGACCTCGCTACTATCGTAACAGATAGTGTGCTTGAAGCTGCAAAGTCCGAGGGCTTTGAACTCCGTGATCGTGACGTTATTTCAATCACAGAATCCATTGTTGCTCGTTCTCAGGGTAACTACTGCTCAGTAGACGATATTGCAGCAGATGTTAAGGCTAAGTTTGGCGGCGGCACAGTTGGCGTAATCTTCCCAATCCTGTCCCGTAACCGTTTTGCTATCTGCCTCCGCGGTATCGCGAAGGGTTGCAAAAAGGTAGTTTTGATGCTCAGCTATCCTAGCGATGAAGTAGGTAACCAGCTTGTTAACATCGACAAGATCGACGAAGCAGGCATCAACCCTTACAGCGATGTGCTGACACTTGCAAAGTATCGTGAACTGTTCGGAGACAACAAGCACGAGTTTACAGGTGTTGACTACGTAGCTTACTACAAGGAACTCGTAGAGGGCTGCGGCGCTGAGTGCGAAGTTATTTTCGCAAACCAGGCAAAGACAATTCTCGAATACACAGACAATGTTCTTCACTGCGATATCCACACCAGAGTAAGAACACAGAGAATCCTCAAGGCTGCAGGAGCCAAGGTTGTTCTCGGTCTCGACGATATTATGACTGCTTCCGTTAACGGTAGCGGCTTCAATCCAAAGTATGGTCTTCTCGGCTCCAACAAGGCTACAGAAGACAAGGTAAAGCTCTTCCCAAGAGAAGGTCAGGACCTCGTTGAAGAAGTTCAGGCAAGAATCAAGAAGGCTACCGGCAAGAACGTAGAAGTTATGGTTTACGGCGATGGCGCTTTCAAAGACCCACAGGGCAAGATTTGGGAGCTCGCAGACCCTGTAGTTTCCCCATTCTTCACAAAGGGCCTCATCGGAACACCTAACGAGCTCAAGCTCAAATACCTCGCTGACAATGATTTCAGCGATCTCTCCGGCGAAGAACTGAAGAAGGCTATTTCCGATTCCATCAAGGCAAAGGATGCTAACCTCGTTGGTAACATGGCTTCCGAAGGTACTACACCTAGACAGCTTACCGACCTGATCGGTTCCCTCTGCGACCTCACCTCCGGTTCCGGAGATAAGGGTACACCTGTAGTTCTCATTCAGGGATACTTTGACAATTACACAAACTAGTAATATAATTATTACGAAGCCTGTCGCCTTCGGGCGGCAGGCTATTTTAATATCTGTCAATAAAAACTGGAGCATGTGAGTGATGAAGAAAACCGGATTATTTGCTTTAATTTTGTCATTTATCTTTGCCTTTGCTACCTTAGGTATCAGCTTTACCGATATATCCGTTGCGGAAAGCAATCCTACGCAGGGTAAAGAGGTTACCATACTGTTTACGCATGATATCCATTCTCACCTGGATTCATTCAATATCATGGATGAAGCGGGAGAGGTAAAGAGCATAGGCGGAATAGCCAGAATGTCGACTCTGATAAAGAAGAAAAAGCAGGAAAATCCTGATGCATTCCTGTTTGACGGCGGCGATGTTTCTATGGGAACGCTCTATCACACACTGTATACAACACATGCTTCTGAGCTGGTAACTCTGGGCAGACTGGGTTTTGATGCGACAACCCTTGGTAATCACGAATTTGATTTCGGTCAGAAGGGACTTCGGACCATGCTTTATGCGGCAAAGTCTGAAGCGGAAAGACTGAATGTCGAGCTGCCACAGCTGGTTGTATCAAACATAGACTGGAATAAAAATAAGGACAAAGAAGATAAAGAACTGAAGGCGGCTATGGACGCGTACGGCGCAAGCGAGTACACCATAATCGAAAAAGGTGGTGTGAGATGCGGAGTTTTCGGACTAATGGGCGAAGAATCCGCAGAGGATGCTCCGCTGTCGGGGATAGAGTTTGAAAATATTATAGAGGCTGCAAAGAAAACGGTGGCGCAGCTTAAAGCTGAAAACTGCGACCTGATTGTGGCCCTTTCACACACGGGAACTCTCGAGGGAAAGGACGATTCCGAAGACCTGGTTTTAGCGCGCGAGGTTCCCGAGATAGATTTCATATTGAGTGCCCACTCGCACAGATATCTGCCTGAAGCTATTGTGGTCGGAAAGACTGTGATAGGTTCAGTGCGCTGCTACGGGCAGTATTTGGGTGAGGTAAAACTGGTATCGGACGGGAGCGGCAGATGGAATCCGGCAGGCTATGAGACTACAGAGCTTGATAAAACCATACCGGATGACCCGGCAGCAGCGGAAATCCTGCAGCAGTACAAGCCTCTGATTAATGCGGAGTATCTTTCGAGGTTCGGCTATGAAGAGGGCAGAGTACTGGCAAAAAACGACAATACCTTTATGCCTTTAATCGACATGGAGGGCTTTCACAATGAATCAAACACCGGCAATATCATAGCCGATGCGTATATATATGCGGTTTACATGAACGAAGGCGATGATTACGAACCTGTAGCGGTCGCACTTTCACCTGTGGGCGTCATTCGTGATTCGATCATGAAGGGTGAAGTTACTGTAAAAAATGCTTTTGAAATACTCTCACTCGGCATCGGCCCGGATGGCATAGCGGGCTATCCGCTGGTGGAGTGCTATCTGACCGCGGAAGAGATAAAGACCCTGGCCGAGGTGGATGTGTCTGTATCAAAGCTGATGCCGCCTGCACAGCTTTATCCTTCGGGAGCAAAGTGGGAATACAATAACCACCGCCTTTTGCTTAACAGAGTAACTGATGTGCGTCTGGTAGATACGAGCCGCGGAGTTCCGGCAGCGGAGGCTTACACAGAAGAAGGAATGCCTCTTGAGAACGGAAAGCTTTACAGAGTAGTCGGCGGACTTTACTCCATGCAGATGATGAGTGCGGTCGAGTCAAAAAGCTATGGTATATTAAAGGTTCAGCCAAAGGACAAGGACGGAAATATAATCACCGATTTTAACAAATGTATTCTTTATGACAAGTCGGGGAATGAAATTAAAGAATGGTATGCGCTGGCGTCCTATCTTGAATCGTTCGAGCAGGGCGATGACGGTGTGCCTGTAATTCCGGACAGGTATGCGGGAATAGAAGGCCGCAAGGTTAAAAGCGACAGCAGAAATATAATTGAACTTTTGAAGGGACCGAATGTGGTCGGCAGGGCCGTTTATGCCCTGATTGGAATTATAATTATTACCGTGCTGGGCATTGTTACGGTTGTAAAGAAACTGAAAAAAAAGAAGAAGAGAAAATAAAAACGGAGCATTTTATTGCTCCGTTTGCATCAGATATTCTTCAGCTTGTTAATCATGTCGTTGATTAGGTCAAAGTCCTTGTTCGAAGGAGTGTGGTTGAGATTCAGAACGTCCTCAACTCTTTTATCCTCGTAGAATTCTTCAGCAGTGTCTTTAACCTTTTTATCCACAAATTCAAGACCTTTTGTGGTTTCAATATCCTTTTCTTTGTCAATCATTTTCTCACCCCCGCAATTGCCTTGCAAACACCTGATATGCTTAACACGTTTCAACTTATGGTTATTATATAGTACATTTAAAGAAAAGACAAGAATTTTTGAAAAATGTGTAAAATTATTTAAAAGGTAGCCGATATAGATATTGTAGGTATATGTAGTAATGACGCAGAAAGGCTGACACAGGTATGACAATCAAAGAAAGAATCCGTTCCCGACTCAGGTGGGAACACGGGAAAACTTACAAGGGTAAGCGTTCGGGCTGGCCGGAGACGGTTGACAGCCCTGTTAGTGTGCCTACAGACGGAAAAGAAGATTACATAGAAACACCTGAAGGTTTCAATACTTATGAGACCCTCATTGACAGATATACTGCCGAAGAGCCTGAAAACGTGGATCTGGAAGCAGAGGCCGCTTCACGCAAGCTTGCGAGCGAAGTGCGCGCAGAGATGATCCAGTCCATGGGCACGGTGGAAGCCGAAAAGGCAGGCATCGACAAGTATGCGGAAATTCCTGAACCGGAACCGCTGCTTTTCGGGCGCGAAAAAGAAGAGGCCGAGAAGGCAAAGATTGCGGAAGCAATAAGCCGCCGCGAAGCCGAGGCTGAGGCAGAGGCTGAAGCTGAAGAACCGGCCGAGGAATCGGCAGCAGAGGCTGAGACAGTTGAAGAAGTCCAGCTGGAACTGAATGTGGAGCCGGCAGCGGAAGAGCCTGCACCTGAGGTTGAAGAGCCTGCAGCGGCAGAGCCTGCGCCGGAAATTGAAATCCCTGAGATAGAAATTCCTGAGCTGGAATTGGATATCGAGGCAGCAGAGGCGGCAGCGGCAGAAGTGCCGACAGAGGCTCCGGCAGAAGAACCGGCAGCAGAGGCGGCAGCGGCAGAAGTATCGACAGAGGCCCAGGCAGAAGAGGAACCTGCGCCGGAGGTTGAAGAGCCAGCAGCTGAAGAGCCTGCGCCGGAAATTGAGGTGCCTGAAATTGAAATCCCTGAGATAGAAA
>DGGP01000073.1:0-14360 GCA_002392265.1 Firmicutes bacterium UBA3871
GGGAAATCAGAACTGCGGAAAGACTACGCTTTTTAACCAGCTGACCGGTTCAAATCAGCACGTCGGGAATTTCCCGGGCGTGACTGTCGACCAGAAGAGCGGACAGATAAAAGGTCAGCCGGGAACTCTGGTTACAGACCTGCCGGGAATTTATTCGCTGTCTCCTTACACCTCCGAGGAGGTTGTTTCGAGACGATTCATTCTCGATGAGCATCCTGCCGGAATTATAAACATCGTTGATGCGACAAATATCGAAAGAAATCTGTATTTGACGCTGCAGCTGATGGAGCTCAATGCGCCTATGGTTCTGGCACTCAATATGATGGATGAGGTTCGCGGAAACGGCGGAACCATAAAAATTAACGAGATGGAGGAGCTGCTCGGCATACCTGTCGTTCCGATTTCGGCTTCAAAAAACGAAGGTGTTGACGAGCTGATCAGACATGCGGTGCATGTGGCAAAGTACCAGGAAACACCGGTGATTACCGACTTTTGCGGGAAAGACCACAAGGGCGGTGCGGTTCACAGAGCACTTCACGGCATCATGCAGCTGATTGAAGACCACGCGGAGCTTGCAGGTATCCCGGTAAGGTTTGCAGCAAGCAAGCTTATCGAGGGCGACAGGTTGCTTTTCGAAGAGCTGAAGCTGACTCAAAACGAAGCCGAGATGATAGAGCACATCATCATCCAGATGGAAGAAGAAAGCGGCATGGACAGAGCTGCTGCCATAGCAGATATGAGATTTTCGTTCATCAGGCGCGTCTGCAGGGCCAGCGTTGTAAAGCCGATGGAGAGCAAGGAGCACCGTCGCAGCCGTCATATAGACGAGTTCCTGACGGGTAAGTTCACTGCCATCCCGGCATTTATATGCATCATGGCACTGGTGTTCTACCTGACCTTTAACGTCATTGGTGCATGGCTTCAGGACTTGTTCGCCGAGGGGGTCGAGCTGGTTACCGGGGCAGTAGCCGGGGCTCTTGAAAACGCAAACGTAAACGGTGTTTTGTACGGTCTGATTATTGACGGAGCCTTTGAAGGAGTGGGGGCTGTAATCAGCTTCCTGCCTATAATTCTGTGCCTGTTTTTCTTTCTGTCGCTGCTTGAAGACAGCGGATATATGGCAAGAATTGCTTTTGTAATGGACAAGCTGCTGCGAAAAATCGGCCTTTCCGGGCGCAGTATAGTGCCGATGTTGATAGGCTTTGGGTGCTCCGTGCCGGCGATTATGGCATCGAGGACTCTGCCTTCGGAGCGAGACAGAAAGATGACCATAATGATGACTCCGTTTATGAGCTGCACCGCAAAGCTGCCTATATACGGGTTTTTCTGCAATATGTTTTTCCCGGACCGGGCAGGACTCATAATGGTAGGGCTGTACTTCCTGGGAATCATCACGGGAATACTGCTGGCGCTGATATCAAAGAGCACTGTGTTCAGGGGCGAGGCGGTTCCTTTTGTGATGGAGCTGCCAAACTACAGACTGCCGGGAATCACCAATGTTGCGCATCTGCTTTGGGATAAATCAAAGGATTTTCTGCAGCGCGCGTTTACAATAATCTTTATAGCATCAATTGTCGTATGGGCTCTTCAGACCTTTGACTTTTCACTCAACATGGTGTCCGATTCAAAGGACAGCATGCTCGCTGCGATTGCGGGCTTCCTCGCACCGCTTTTCAAGCTTCAGGGCTTTGGCGACTGGAGAATTGTGACTGCACTTGTTGCGGGCTTTATGGCAAAGGAGAGCGTGGTTTCAACGCTTACCGTACTGTTTGGCGGAGATGCGATTCTGGCGGTGCTGTCAGGTACTGCTGCGGCATCGCTGCTTACATTCTGCCTGCTCTATACACCTTGTGTTGCGGCAATTGCTTCGGTCAGGAGAGAGCTTGGCAGAAAGTGGGCGCTTGCCATGATTCTGCTGCAGTGCGGCGTGGCTTGGGCGGTGTCGCTTGTCGTTGCTCTGATAGGGGGTGCAATGCTATGAATTTTGCCAGCTGGGTTGTGTTAGTCATCCTTGCGGCGGCAGTAATTGCAGCCCTTAGGATATATATAAAAACGGGCAGCTGCGACTGCGGACAAAAGGGCTCGGAATGTTCAAAAAACTGCGCATTTCAGAATTGTTGCAAGGCTCAGAAAAACAAATAAATACAATTAAAAACATACAATCTTTTCATGAATAATAACATACTGTACTATTGTCTTTTATTTTGCGAGTATGGTATAATCAAATAGTGTTTTATTATCCCGAAGCACACTACAGGCAATTATCATAAAGGAGAAGAATCATATGAGATTCGTACCAACCAACTGCTTGAGGGTAGGCATGGTTGTGGGTGAAAACCTATATAACCAGGCCGGTGACCTATTACTCTCAAGAGGTACACCGCTCACTGATGATTACATATATTCCATAGAACGGCTGAAATATAATGGAATATATATCGAAGACGATATTTCCAGAGATATCGACATCATCAACATAGTAAGCGACAAGGTACGCGCTAAAACGGTTAGCGGTATCAAAAACGCATTCGTTGATGTCAGCAAAAACTCGGGCGACGCAGTCAAAAGCCTCGCAGAAGCCAAAGAGCAGGTTGAGCAGATTGTTGATGAAATCTGCAACAACCCGAGTCTGATGATCAACATGGTGGACATGAAAGTGTTTGATGACTACACTTACTATCATTCGGTAAATGTAGCTATCTTGTCCATTGTAATAGGTGTAGCGCTCGGAATGGAGCGTGAAGAGCTTTGTAATTTAGGCTATGGAGCATTGCTTCACGATATCGGCAAGGTGTTTATCGATAAAGACCTGCTGAATAAAAAGGGCAAGCTCACTGCAGCCGAATTCCAGATATTAAAAAATCACTCCTTGCTTGGGTATGAACATATAAAGAAAGGCTACGGAGTTTCAAAAACCTCCTGCATGGCCATACTTGACCACCACGAAAGGTACAGCGGCGGTGGGTATCCTAACGGATTATCGGGAAACAACATATCACTTTACGGCAGAATCATTTCGGTAGCGGACGTATACGATGCGCTGACCTCCGACCGTCCTTACAGAAGGGCGATGATTCCGGCCGAGGCAATCGAATATATTATGGCATCGACCGAAACGCTCTTTGATCCAAAGATTGTAGCGGTATTTGTCAAGAAGATATCACCTTATCCTATCGGCACCTGCGTAAAATTATCGGACGGTAACACAGGCATCGTTCTCGAAAACAGAGAAGAGCTCTGCCTGCGTCCAAAGCTCAGAATATTCAAGGACAAGGACGGGTTCCTCGACGAACCTTATATTATGGATTTAGCGGATTTCGAATCCCTCAATGTAACAATTGTTGACGTAGTTTCCTAACGGAGAAGGGCATGAACAAATTCACCGACTATTACAAGGTCTTACAAGTTCATTATGAAGCAGACAGCAAGATGATTGAGTCGGCGTATAAATGCCTTTGCAAGCAATATCATCCGGATATAAATACGGCAGCGGATGCGGCGGATCGCATGAAGGAGCTCAATGAAGCCTATGCGGTCCTCAGTGATCCCGATGCCAGGAGAGAATATCACAAGGAATGGTACCGGATTACTTCAAAACCCGGTTCTGCAATGATGAGTGAGGAAGACTACCGCAGAGAGCTGGCCACCTCAGTGTTGGACAGCTTTTTTCGTGATATGGTCACGGAAAACTGGGATGCCGCTTATTCAAAGCTGACCGAGGTGGATCACAGGAATGTGCCTGTCTCGGATTTCCGCGAGTGGAAGGTGGCTGTTGCAAAGCTGCACAAGCTGGCAGATTACAAGATTAAATACGAAAAGTCATTCAAAAACTGCGATTACGGCGGTCTGATCTTTAGCGAAATATTGATGTTCACCGTAGAGATGACTGTCCTCGAGATTGCCAGCGGTCAGATATCGCATGAAAAGTCAAAGAAGTACATGGCTCATGTAGACGATTCGTGGAAGCTGTGCCTCGGCTATGCGGATTTAAAGCCGGTTATCGCAAAGTTCAACTATTTCTCGCTTTTAAAAGCACAAAATATGCAGACAGAACGCCTGCATATGCTGAATTACTACGAGCTCCTCGACCAGAGCAAGCGTGAGCTTGCCAGGTCCCGCAGATACGGAAACAAGATGACGCTGATAATGCTGACATTAAAGTGCAAGCCGAGTGACATGGTGGTTTCGGAGGAATCATATCTCGAAAAGTGCATGTCCTATGTCAGCAAGGTTATCTGCCAAACTATCAGACAGACCGATATTGTCGGCAGATACCACGAGGCCAGCTTTGCAATCATACTGACGGAAACTCCGATAGAAGCGGGGCGCGATGTTATGGCAAAGCTGATTCAGGCGGCCCGCAGACCGAAGAACCTGAACTACTCTCTGACCGCAGCCTGCACAGACTGCAAGAGCGATGCTCCTATGGAAGACATATTAAAGGCAGTGCTCAGAAAAGCAGCGCCCGATCAAATAAAAAACGAACTGTCCTACTTTCTGTAGGACAGTTTTTTAGTTTATGTCTTATTCAGTTGTAAACATATACATGTATTCCTACTTTTTTGTGTCCAGATAAACGCCTGTAGTTTGCGCGGAGCCTATCTTGTAGCCACCGAGGATATTTCTCTCGTTGTGGTCGGTCTCCATACCTCTGAGGGCGATTTCGCGCTCCTCATAGATACGCTTGACCACATCCTTGTCAAAGGCTTGAATCAGGTTAACCTTTTCGTTAATCTGCTGCCTCTGCTGCGGTGAAAGCTCTTTGTCAAAGATGAGTCTATGAGCGTCTTCAAGCGCGTTAATACGTTCAATTACTTCTACTCGTTTATTTCCAAGGCGCTCATAGTCCTCCCATTTGTCCTGGTTGAGGCTGCTCATGATTTCTTCAGAGCAGGAGAGCAGCTCGGAGAGCATACCCAGCTTTGCGTCAAAATACTCTTGTGAATTTGTTATGTTCATCATCTGCGTTCATCCTTTGAATTAGGCCACAAATTAACCCACAGACTTTTTTTGTGAACGGGAAATCTTGTCAGCTTCCTTGAAAGCATCCTTCAGGTTATCGAGAATGCCGGATAATCTCTTCAGAGTTTCGGTATCCTTTGCAACTAAAGCTCTGCCGAGTTCATCGTTCACGAACAGATAGATATCTGCCAGATTGATTGAAATAGCATAGTTCATATCCAGAGAGTTTCTCAGAGTGGATACGATTTTCTGAGCCTTTGCAACGCAGTTGTACGCACCTACAGCGTCATGCTTTTCGGTCAGTAAACATGCGAAGTTAATCTGCTTGCTTGCTTCCTCGAATAACTTTACGAGAATTTCACCTTTTGTTAATGTCTGTAATGATTGGTTCTTATAAACCTGGTATGGGTTGCTATACTGCATATTTGTCACATCCTTGCTTCAAAATTATTGTAGTAGCTTACAATCTGTGTAGTTATAACTTATTGTTTATTGAAAGCCCGAAGGCTTAAAATCAGCCGCCGCTTGTGTAGGTACCGATCAGTGAAGAATAAGCGTTCATGTTGGAAACCAGCGACTCCAGAGCGGAGAACTTTTTCCACCAGTACTGCTGTCTTTCTTCGAGACGATCCTGCAGGGTTTCGATATATTTCTTTATATCTTTAATCTTGCTCGAAATGTTGTTTTCCGTGTCGGAAGCGGTGTTGCCGATTCCGGCCTTTTCAATCAGGGAACCGCGCGAGCCCTTTGGACCGCTGGTCTTGATAGCGGAGTTTACGGCTTCCTTTAATGCGTTGCCAAAGCCGGTCTCACCGAGGAAGAAATCCTTTACCTGCTCGCTCTTTGTTGAGAGTGCGCTGTCAAGCTTTTCTTCGTTTATGGTAAGCTTGCCGTTCTCGGTCCAGCCCGCCGACTGAACACCCATCTCGTACATTGAGAAACCGTTGTAGCTCGTGTACATCATGGTACTCAGCTTTGAGGAAATGCTGTTCAGTGTGGTGTCGTTTCTGAGTATGCCTGCCTTTGCCTTTTCTTCCCACTTTTCAATCTCGCTGTCGGTCATTTCCTTCTTTTGAGCATCGGTCAGAGGGGCGTAGTCTTTAGCTCTTTCCTCTTTTCTGTATTTATTTATCATCTCTATCATTTCATTGTAGTCGTTTACAAAACCTACTACCATGTCCTTGACAGAGGATGTATCTGAGCTGGTTTCAACCTTTATTGCCTCATTTGTAGTGCTTTCGAGAGTCAGGAACATTCCGTTTACGGAGATGTTTTTGTTGCTTTCTCTTTCAACGCGCTCGCCGTCTACATAAAAGACCGCGTTCTGACCGGAGGTAACTTCCGGAGCATTTGCACTTTCATTTGTGAGTCCGAGCGATGCAAGGAAACCATCTTCGTCCTTGATATCGATGGTGCTTGCTGCGCCTGTAGCACTGCTTGTGAGAGTAAATGTATCGCTAACCTCAGAGTAGGATAATGTCACACCTGCCTTTGAGTTATTAATCTGATTCATTACGCTTCTGAGCGAAGTGTTGTTCTTTATGCTAAACTCCACGCCGTTAATTTCAATCTTGTAGGTTGTAACGCCTTCTTCATCGGTGTTTCCGCCGTCTGCGGCCTTTGCAAAAGCGCCGCTTTCCTGAAGTGAGGAGATCTGCTTGTTCAGCGCGATCTTGTTTGTGGAGCCGTTTGTGATTCCGAGTGCTTCGAGTGGGGCATTGTCATCGCCAACCGCATAGATTGAAAGGGCAGAGCTCTTTGCAGTGTTGAACTGAAGCTTGCCGTCATCCGTGTAGGATGTGCTTACGCGGCCCGCGCCGAATGCTTCGTCGAGCTTTTTGTCGAGAGCCGAAGTGAAGGCCTTGCTTGCCAGCTCCGGATCGGAAGGATCCTCAGCTCTTGCGGCATTGTAAGCATTGTAGAAATCCGCAACAAAGTCGCCGTCAAAGCTTACTGTCTTTGTG
The DNA here is from genome assembly GCA_002392265.1 of Firmicutes bacterium UBA3871. Taxonomy (GTDB): domain Bacteria; phylum Bacillota; class Clostridia; order Peptostreptococcales; family Anaerovoracaceae; genus UBA3871. Next base: position 6,927 of record DGGP01000073.1, read on the forward strand.
CTGCCGTCGAGTGTGAACGAAAGGCTCTTTCCCGCGAGGGAACCCACGAGCGTTTGGTCGAGGTAATCTGCGTCCTCATAATTCTGGCCGTTTAACAGAGCCTGAATGTCGATGCTGCCGATAATCTTTCCCGAAACAGCGCCGGATTTAATTGTCATTCCGCTTGCAAGCTGCTCAATGCTGTTAACGGTGAAAGATGTTGAATAGCTTTCAGCATTTGTAACAAGCGAAATCGCACTGCCTGATGCTGTAGCGCTGATGGTGTTGAAGGAAGAGGACTTCGTGATATTTGTGCTCGATGTAATATCCAGATACTTTGACTGGAAGGCTTGCATCTTTGTAATAATCTCACGATAAGCTTCCTGCTGCCATTCAAGCTTTTGCACCTGCTGATTCTGCTTATTAATTTTTGTCTGCTCGGTGTTGGTGAGGCTTTCTACGAGAGCATCCGTATCGATTCCGGACGCCATTCCGCCAAAGCCCTTTACGCCGCTGAGCGTCGATGCACTGTTTGTGCTGCTTGAAGTTGAATTAACCGATGACATGTCGTACCTCCTTGTACTAATGGGAGCTAATTACTTATATATAAAGTCTGTGTTTTCTTAACTTCTCAATATTATTATCGTCATCTGCAGACAAAACTTAAGCGAAAAGAAAAGAAAAAATTAAAAAACCGGGGAAGAAATATCCCCGGTCAAAATCCAAGATTATTCTTTGCGGTAAACAGAAGGACATACATAAGTGAACTTGTGATTACAGCCCGACAGGGATTCACTGTGACCTATGAAGAAATATCCGCCCGGAAGCATCGCATTGTAGCATTTGTTTACGATAGCTTCTTTGGTAGGCAGGTCAAAGTATATCATTACATTCCTGCAGAATATAGCCTGGAAAGGCTTTTTGAAATTAAAGTCGTCGAGGAGATTGAAATATCTGTAGGCGACCTTTGCCTTTAGTGCATCGACAACCTGGTAATGGTTGTCATCAACCTTTTTGAACCATTTTGAAACCCATTCAGGCGGCATTTTTTCGATGTCAGTTGCATCGTAGATGCCTTGTTTTGCCTGGGAAAGAACCTTCATCGAGATATCCGAAGCCAGAATTGTGGAATCCCAGCTGCTCGCCTTTGAACCGAGATAATTCTGGGTAATCAGTGCGATTGTATAAGGTTCCTGACCTGACGAGCAGGCCGCCGACCATACACGAAGGTCTGTGGATTTCAGAGTATGATCAATCCACGGAAGCACTGTGTCCTGATAGAACTGGAAGTGCTCATTTTCTCGCATGAAGTAGGTATGGTTTGTCGTAAGCTTGCTGACGATATTTACAAGCTCTTCCGGTTGAGTCTGAAGATACTTGAAATAATCCATGTAGGTTTTGTATCCGTGCTCGGTAACAAAGTTGCCGAGGCGACCCTCGATGAGAGGGCGCTTTTGGGAAAGGTTAACTCCGTAGGAGTCCTTCATCAGCTTTACTATAAAGTTAAATTCTTCGTCTGTCAAATAGAGCATTGAAATAACCCTTTCTAAAATTAAATTTTCAAATCACAACAATTTCTGTAAAACACTAAAATCAGTAATTTGCAAGGATATTCGGAACGTCGAGAATCAGGCTGATGGAACCATCGCCCATGATTGTACAACCGGAGATTCCGATATCTCTGCCGATGAGCTGCGTAATGAACTGAGGCATAGGTTTTACTACTACCTGATGCTTTCCGATGAGTTCATCCACAAAGAGGCAGGCGAGACGGTCACCCGTATCAACCAGCATCAGAATACCTTCTTCGATGTTCTGAATGCAACCGTCAATGTGGAAAATATTGCCCACTCTGATGATAGGGTAGCAAGCTCCTCTGATCATAATCATCTCACGACCTGCAGGATCTGTGAAAGGCTGATCCGCAGTAGGCTTGAAGGATTCGCGAATGTTGGAAATAGGCACTGTGTAGATGTGCTGTCCGATTCGGATATCCATACTGTCGATGATGGCGAGTGTCAGAGGAATCTTGAAGTATACGGTCATGCCGGCACCGAGTGTGGACTCGATGGTAATGGTACCGCCGACCTTTTCAATATTCTGCTTTACAACGTCCATACCAACGCCTCTGCCGGAGTACTCGGTAACTTTTTCCTTTGTGGAGAAGCCCGGAGCCATCAGCAGGTTGAAGATTTCTTTTTCACTGTATTCGCTCTCTGCCTTTGTAAGGATTCCCTTTTCCTTTGCCTTGTTCAGGAGCTTTTCAGGATTCAGTCCGCGACCGTCGTCGGAGCAGGCGATGATGATATCGCCGCCCAGGTTCTGTGCGGAAAGAATAATCTGTGCTGTCTTGTTCTTGTCTGTCTTTTCACGCTCTGCTCTGTCCTCGATACCGTGGTCCATGGAGTTACGAACTACGTGCATGAGAGGGTCTGCAATGGCATCGATGATGGTCTTGTCAACTTCGGTAGTTTCGCCCATGAGAATGAGCTCTACATCCTTGTCAAGCTTTTTGCCCATGTCGCGTACGATACGACGCATCTTCTGGAAAGTAGGTGCGATAGGTACCATTCGGAGAGACATGGAGATGTCCTGCAGCTCGTTTGTGAGCTTGCGGAGCTGGGAAGCAGCCTTTTCAAAGTTCTCAAGATGGAGTCCCTCTAAATCCGGGCTGCCGGAAACCATCGATTCCGAAATAACTATTTCGCCGACGAGGTCGTTTAATGCAACGAGCTTGTCGAGATCTACATTTATCAGATTCTGTTTTACGCCACCGCCACCGGTAGGTGCTGCCGCACCACCCTGTGCAGCAGGAGCCGCGCCACCGGCCGCAGCCTTTGGAGCATCGTCAGCCTTTGCAGCGTCAGCCTTTGGAGCATCGCCGGCTTTTGCAGCAGCCTTTGCAGCAGCTTGTGCCGCAGCCACAGCTTCGTCACCGAGAGTATCGGTGAAGCTGACATTAGCTACGCAAGGTGAGCCCTTTGCAACCGAAAGAATTTCATCCTGCGGCTTGTCGGAGGTCAGCTTGCAGTAGAAGCCTTTTTCTACGATTACAGCGCTGGCGTCAGGATTGCCGTCCAGGCTGGCAGGGCTGGTCTGGAGAACCTTGCCGATTGCGTTAAGCTTGTTAACCAGCATGAACGCGCGGATGTTTTCCATTTGGCAGCCTTCGTCAAATTGTGCGTAGAGGTAATAAACCTGTCCGTCTGCCGGAGCCTCCTCTGCAGGAGCAGGAGCTGCCGCCGGCTTTTCAGCAGGCGCCTCGCCGCTATCCTCTTTAAGCAGATTGAGGAAGTCCAATATTTCATTTACGAGAGCATCATTCTCTTCGCAAAGAGGCTGTTCCGTCTGAATCTTTTCAACTTCTTCTTTTAGGAAGTCGGAAACTCTGAGTACCAGGTCAAACAGGTCTTCAAAGTGTTCCTGAGAAAGACCGTTATCTCTGATTACGAAGAATAAATCTTCGAGTTTGTGAGAAACGGAAGCGATGATGTTGAACTCCATCATTGCGGAAGAGCCTTTGACGGTATGCATGATGCGGAAAATCTCGTTGATATTTTCTTCGGAAAGGGCGCCGTTCTTTTCGGCATCCAGAAGGATATCATCGAGCTGGTTTAACATCTCGGTAGTTTCAAACAAATAAACGCTAAGCATTGAGTTGTTGCTGTTGTCAAAATCACTCATCGTCTTTTCCACCTTTTCAATTAAAATACTGTTAGCTAAAAATTATGTTTATTATTCATTTCGTTCGCCGCGTCACAACACGACCGCGCGAACTATCGGCAGTAAATATATGTTATATAGCATATAGACATAATATACACCTATACAACATAGATTATAACACATAGTGCAACAAATACGCAAACATATTTCATGATTTTTTCACAATTATCACACAATTTTTTAGCAATTCGCCCAAATTATATGCCTACATATTTATTATGCCCCGTATTATGCCCCGAGAGAGCCGCACCCGTGCTGCTCCATTTCCGGCCTGCCCCGCCGCACCCGTGCAGTTCCGTTTTCGGCCTGCCCCGAGTGAGCCGCGCTGCCGCGAGCCCTCTTGCAGCTCGGGCGGCAGCTATGAGGCGAGCTCTCTCGGCTTGGCAGGCCCGGGGCGTCAAAAAGAACGACGCCCCGCATGCACACCGCACGTACAAACACTCTCTGCGCTTCTCTTCGATTATGCCCTGACAGATAACAGAAAATCGGCTGTCAAAAAATTACAATTATGCTTGCATTATACAATTTACTGGTATATAATTACAATTGTCTCACAAAATTCCATAAAAATGTTTTTGGTAGTGGTATGTTCGCAGAAATGAATCAATTTTTACCACTGAAATTGCTAGAAACGTGCGGATTTTAGAAAATAATGGCGCTTGCAAAGAAAAGTAAGGCTTGCATGGGTGGTTAAGTGAGAAGAAAAATCATCTTTTGCCACAAGAATTTTCCAAAACGCAAAAAATCGAGAAAAACGAGTGGCAAACAAAAAGGGAAAGTGATGTTTTTACCACATCGGCAACTTTCATAAACAAAGGAGATTAGAGATGTACAGAATACAGAACATAATTAACATGCGTGTGGAGGCATTGGAACGCGCAATTAAAATGGCGAACAAGGAATTAAAGAGAGCGCCCGAAGGCTGGCTGCGCATTTCAAAGAGCGGGAACCGTGATAGGTTTTACAGAGTTACGGAAAAGCATGAGATGAAAGGGCAGTATATCCCCAAAGACAACATGCAGGCAGTTAAAGCACTGGCGCAAAAGGACTACGCTGAAAGATTCCTAAAGGCAGCTACCGCAGAGCGTGACTACTGGGGAAAGGTTTTGGCAAAGCTCACAGTCTTTGGCACCGACACCGCCTATGAAAACCTCTCCGATAAGCGCAGGGCATTGGTGAACCCATACATACTGCCGGACGATAAGTACGCACAGCTTTGGCAAGCGGTGGACTACGATGCATCCCCATACAATGCGGAGAACAAGAAGCTTCCGACGCGCAGGGGCGACTTCGTACGCTCAAAGTCAGAGGTTATGATTGCAAATGTCCTTGACGATTTGGGCATCCCTTATAGATATGAGCAAGGCATCAGAATGAAAGATGGGCATATATACTATCCCGATTTCACATTGCTGGATATATGTAAGAGGGATGAAGTCTATCTAGAGCATTTCGGAATGATCGATGATTCGCAATATCTTATGCGGGCATGCAAAAAAGTGCACGATTATGAGAGAAACGGCATATTTTTCGGAGTAAATCTTTTAGCAACATTCGAAACTTCAACCATGCCACTCAACGCCGAACTCACAAGAGAAATGTTGCGCAGGTTCTTCAAAATCAGGTGAGTCATTACATTTATCTGTAAATAAGCTGATAGATTTGCAAATCAAGCCATTCACGACCACAAGTGACTGCTTTTAGACTGCTTTTCGTCGGTCTCTTTTTTATTCCAATTTGTTTGTACATATGATATAATTAAGCGATATTTGGCGAAACTAAATTAAGAAAGAAAGGAGGCGAGAGCGTGGCGGAAATTAATCCGATAATCGGTTCAGTCACAGGGAAAGACCGGTTCAGTAATACAACCAGACAAAGCGGCCAGGAGCCGTTCAGCATTACCGGCGAGGTTGAAATTCCGGTCAAAGCGCCCGTTAAAGGCGCAGAGTCCGGCGATACTACCAGACTGGCTCAGGATCGAAATCAGCTGCTCTCGGACCTTTCAAGCAGCCTTTTAAAGGCGACTCAGGAAAGCACAAATCTCGAGGCAACGCAGATGCGCGACCTCGTTACGGCGACAAAAATTTTAATGTTTTCTTCGGAAAACATGTCGCCTGAACTGAAAGAAAAAATATTCATTACTCCCGAGGATTTGCAGCAGATGCTGATCCAAAAGGACAAGGGGGAAACTTCGTTTTCGGGCGAAGCTTTTGACATACTGAGGCTGATTGCAAAGCTTGGCGGCGGCAAAACCGACATGGCAAGCGCTATGAAGGCTCTTGCACAGATGAACCAAAATGCGCAGGCGAATGCCCAAGCGAGCATGCAGACAAACGCCCAGACCATACTTCAGGCCGGCAGCGAGATGCCCGACTTCGCACAAGGAGCAGTAAGCTTTGAGTTTGGCGGCGCAGCAGCGGCGGAGGGCGAGGAAGCAGGCTACGGGCAGGTCCTTTCCGACGCCATCGCGAAGGAAACGGGCAAGGCACAGGCCGCAGCAGGCACAGCTGAGAGTGCGGATGCCGCTGCGAGGGCCAAAGGCATGGGCCTGACCGGCTCACTTTCACAGGCAGTTGCAAGCGGCGAGATGAAAACACTCAGCCCGCAGCTGCAAAACGGCATAGTTAGCGTGCTTCGACACTTTGACTGCTACACAAATCAGGACAGCTCGCTCGAAGCAATAAAGGGACAGCTGGAAACGCTGAGCGGCAAGGTGTTCAGTACCGACCGTCCTACAATCGAAGGCTTCGCACAAAAGCTGCAGTCGTTGATGCAGGAAGTAAAGACTGTGTCTGACGGCAAGACGAATCCTTATACGCAGATACAAAGCGAGCTAAGCGGCAAAGATGTGCTGAGCATGGACAGTGCGGCGGTGGAAAAGACGCAAAGCTTCCTGATGGATGAGGTAATGCCGGAGCTTTCAAAGCTTGTCAGCAAGTACAACCAGGCAGGGGCGGTGCGCGAGCCCGTAATGTCAATCGTGCACTATGTTGCGCGGTACGACAGGGCTGATGCAGGGAAGCTGACGGGCGCAATTGATGGAATGCTTGATGCGCTGCGATCTATACCGAATTTGACCGAAACCGATGTAGAGGAGCTGAAAACGCTGCTTCTTGATGCGGCGCGTGACATTCGCGTTCAGCAAAAAACGGAAGGCATGGAAAAATCATTCCTCGGGCAGTTCGGCGCAGCGGCTGACGACGGCGACATGCTGAGCTTTATCAGTGATGCGCTGGATAAAGACAGCCCGGCGCGTGTGCAAAAGCTGGCGATGAATCTGCTTACAACTATGGTGGACAACGAAAGTCCAACGATGCCGCTTGAGCACTTTATGATTCCGATAGACTATAACGGCAGTGAAACTTATCTCGAAATGTATGTCGACAAGGAATGTGAGGACAGAAAGGGAAAGGCTGACAGTGCTGTCAACATTTTCTTTACTATAGAAAGCGATGATTACGGGACTTTCGAGGTTGATTTGCTTGAGCGTGACGGGATGATAGATCTCGATATCAAGGCTCCGAAAGAGCTTCAAAAAGAAGTTCGCGGCGCAAAGGCCGGAATCCGCGAATCAATCGAAGAGGCCGGATTCAAGCTGGCGCTCTATCGCGTGGCGCCTTACGGCAAGAGCACACCGGCTGCCGAGCACTTCAAAGAACTAAAGGCAAAGCAGTCCGGCCTGGACATAAAAGCATAGGCGAATCTGGTGCCAGTCCCCAAAGTGGAAAA
>DGGP01000073.1:14431-22699 GCA_002392265.1 Firmicutes bacterium UBA3871
GCCAGTCCCCAAAGTGGAAAAAAAGAGAATTTGGGGACAGGCCCAAGTGAAAGAGAGGAGGTGCGCGCGTGGCTGACAGTAAGCTAAAGGTTGCGGCTTTAAAATATGAAAACGAAAAGGAAAATGCGCCAAAGGTCGTAGCTGCGGGCACCGGCTATGTAGCGCAGAAAATCCTGGAAGTGGCACTGGCAAACGGTATCACTGTTTATCATGATGACAGTGCAGCGACACTGCTGACAAAGCTCGATGTCGGGCAGGAAATCCCGCCGGAGCTTTATCAGATAGTGGTAGATATTTATATTCATCTGATGAAGGTTTCGGAAGAAAAGAAACGGCAGTTTGCACCAAAAGAAAAAACTGACACGGTTACACGTTAGTGACCGTGTTTTTTAATGCTAAGAGGGGCTTTTTGCGGGAGAAAGGTGCGTGATAGGTGCTAAGATTTGCGGGTGGTTGACTCCATTTGCAAAAAATGCGTTTAGAGTCAACCCAATTGGGTTTTAAAGGCAGTTTTTACTAGCAGTAAATGGTTGCTATGGAATTTAACCCATTATACTTCAGGGTAAAAAATTAAATAATGGCAAAATATAGAAATATTAAGCGCTACACAAGGCAAAACGGTTGACTCCAAATTCGATTTTTCAATATGGAGGCAACCGCTGAGTATGGTCGGCAGGATATTGGGTAAAAGTTCACGTTTAAAAAGAGGACTGCCCCTGCAATCGCGACAAAGCAGGGGCGTTTGTATGTATGAAATATTCTTGTTTCTGTGTTTATGCCCAGCCGGGCACATCCATTAACCCTGGATGAGAGAGAGAATGCTCTGTGGCATCTGATTTGCCTGTGCGAGCATTGAAGTTGCAGCCTGAACGAGGATGTTGTTCTTTGTGAACTCGCTCATTTCGTCTGCCATATCAACGTCTCTGATCTGGGACTCAGCTCTTGCGAGGTTTTCAGCCGCAGTTCCGAGGTTGTTGATTGTGTGATCCAGTCTGTTCTGCATGGCACCAAGGCCTGCTCTTACGCCGGATACTGTAACAATAGCTTCGTCGATTACAGTGATTGCTGCATCTGCTGTAGCCTGAGTTGTGAGGTCGAGGCTATCTACGCCGAGTGCTGCTGCGCTGCAATCCTCTACGCCGAACTTTACGTTCTGACCGGAGTTAGCTCCGATGTGGAGGGAGAGACGAGCGTCTCTGATGTTGCTGATTGTTACTGTATCGCCTGTAGCTGCTGTATCTGAGAACTTGAAGTTAAATGTCTTTTCTGCATCTTCTGCGGAGAGTGCATTGCCCTGGGAATCGGTCCAGTCAATCTTTGTGATGTCTTCAGTTGCAGTGCTTACTGTGAAGAATCCAATTGAAGCACCATTTGTCCAATCTGATGAGCTGTATGCGTTTACTTTAATTCCGGAACCCATGGCAATATTTCTAGTGCTTTCTGTGTCGGCGTTATATTCTATATCATCAACACTTAAAGCAGGGTTATCGCAAACGGCATTGTCTTTGTAAAGAACTATGCTGCAAGTTTGAGAACCAAGAGTTTGTACGTTTTCTACCCTAAATTCATATGTTCCATCTGGGAATGATGCGTCTTTTGCAAAACTTGCAACATTAATTCTATCTGCAGTTACGGTATTGCCGTCTGCGTCTGTGTTAGCCGCAAGTTTGTCGTCCTTGTGGATATAAGTAACTGTACCTGTATAAGTTTCACTGAGGTCAATGTTGTCGATGTTTCTGATTGCAGGGCCGTATGCGAAAGCTGTTTCTGGTGTAGCAGCAGTGTCATACTTTGCAACCAGGGAACCGTTTAAAAGACCTCTGGTGTTGAATTCTGTGTCGGTGGAAATTCTTGTAACTTCTTTTGCCAGTTGATCAATTTCCTTCTGAATAGTCTGGCGGTCTTCGTCAGTATTTGTGTCGTTTGCTGACTGAACTGCCAGTTCTCTCATTCTATCGAGAATGGAGTGAGTCTCGTTGAGGCCGCCCTCAGCAGTCTGAATGAGGGAGATGCCATCGTTTGCGTTTGCAGTTGCCTGCTGGAGACCTCTGATCTGTGCTCTCATCTTTTCTGAAATAGCAAGTCCTGCTGCATTGTCGGCTGCTCTGTTGATAGCAAAGCCCGATGACAGCTTTTCGAGAGCTGAAGATGTGCTCTTGTTGTTACCTGCGAGAGCACGATTTGTGTTCATTGCCGCGATATTGTGGTTAATTCTCATTTTGTTTCCTCCTGTTCGTCCTTGAACAAATCCATATGCGTCATCCTTGACGCGGTTATTATTTCATACACTTATATTTTCGGAGGAAATCGAAATTACTTTAGGCTTTTTTGAAAAAAATATTAAAAAATATTTAATGACGCTATTTCAACGCTATGTTATAATGAAAAAACAATAAAGGCAGCCACGTTAAGTTAACAAATGGCAGCAATGTTTGTATAGTGCCGATGCATGATGAAGTTGCGAAAGGCACACTAAGGAGTATATTAATCCAAGCAAATGTCTCATTGGAAGATTTTTTGGCAGTTCTGTAAGTATGAAGGGTAGCGTTATGCTGCCCTTTTTTAGTATTAGTATAAAAAACTTTTGCTTTTCATTTTTGAACATGTTAAAAAGTAATTGTGGGTTCTGTTCGAAAAGCTAATTTGACCGACAAGTTGTTTACTATAAACCCAATATATTGTATAATATAATATGTATGAGTGTTTATATCACACCATACATATTGAAAGCGGTAAATAAAGGGCAAAGGACGTGCCCGGACAAATGTTTTTATACGAGGACTGTAAAATATGAAAGTAAGAATTACTGAGAGATTAAATGCTATATTAAAGGAAGCAAAGAGACCGTTTGTGTGTCTGCTGGTTCTGTGTTTGGTAGTAACGCTGATACCTGTTGCGGGTATAGATATAGTGCCGGTTAACGAAACCTTTGCCGATACAGAGGTGGCGGAGTTAACGTTTGTGGGTTCACAGTGCACGATTTCAGAGAATACCGTGTTGACGGCAGAGCAGACAATTGGAAGCAATAAAGTTATAACTATTAATGCTGGGTGCACATTGAAAATCCAACAGAAGCTTGTTTTAGAAGAAAATGTAATTATTACAGGCGGTGGAATATTAGATATAGCAGGTAGTGATAACTACGTCAAAATCTATGGTGATCATGTTAGATTTGGAAACATAACGATTACCAGCACTTGGCAAGGTGGAAGGCAAGCAAGCCTCATTATATCATATTTGGATCAATCTGATGTTGAGGTAACAATGGATTCTGTTGTAATCATAGATTCAGCCATTTCTGATACGAATAATTTACCATCTGTTTTCCTTTTTAACTATCCGGGCAAAAATCATATATTGCGTTTAAAAGGTGAAACTCGAATTGCTAACAATTTAGGCGGAAAGGTTGGCGCAATAGGATACTCTTTTACAAATTCTGTTGATAAAACTTGTAAAGTATATGTGCAGGACAGTGTCCAGATTTGTGGCAACAAAAATGGCAGTGGTGCGGATGCTAACATAAAAGCTGTTAATACCGATATGATAAACATCTCGGGCAATCTTACCGCGGATGCGAATATAGGAATAACGCCTGCAGATTATAGTAGCAATTTTGCTGCGTTAAGTAATGTTGATGACAACCAAACCGCAAAAGAAAGAGCGCGCAATGCTTTCTTCATCGACGATTTTCACAACTACGGTGTTGAGATTGTTGGAAACAACCTTAAACCGGTAGCCAAGACTGCAATGTCATTTAACGTGACGGGAAATGGATCATTCCATGCGACCGATGCCAGAGGTAGGAATATCATCAGCGCATCTTCAGGGTTAACAGACATAACTTATACAGTCAAAGAAGTAAGTGGACGCAATGTAAATTTGAACTTTATTCCAGATCCGGACAACTTTGTGCGGGCCGTAACTTTGGGTGGTACGAATGTGATTGCTGCTCTTGATACATATGATGACATCAATAAGTCAACGACAACAGCTATAGTATATAGTGGAACTAATGCTGTTATCTTCGAGCAGGCCGTTACATCTGTTGAACTCAACGGGATCATTGCGCCTTCGGGTTTCATGGAGGCTGACGACAGCTTGGAGCATGCGGCCATCGGCTTATGTACACCTGCTTCTGCTTCACTTACTCTGGTAGATAAAGCTTGGTACAGCAGTAGCGGGGGCATTATGACTCTTATGGGCGGAACAGAAAAGTTCGTGCAAAATCAGCACTACATTTTGGTTGCAACGCTTTCAGCTGTGGGCGGTAGCCAGTTTGCGCCGACTGTGGCAGTAAGTGCGGCCGGCATTAGCGCTAACTGTACAGCTTCCGGAAGCCCTGCACTTACGACACTTTCGGTAAGCATAGAATACACTGCTACAAAAATGCTGCTCTCATTGGCAGAGACACTAGGCTATGTAACATTTACTACAAATGCCGCGGCCGGTAATGCCACGTACGATGGGCAGCCTCACGGACCTATAATTACGATGACCGACATTAATGGCGGAACTGTCGATACTGCTTCAAGTACAGCAACCGTCAGCGGGGCTGCAACTTATTCTGTAACAACAGCCTCGGGAGCAGGAAATACCGTGACTTCTACCATCACAATCAACGGCCCTACTGCGGCGGATAGCTACACGGCCGAGGCGGATATAGGTAATACAATATACGAGGGAACGCACACTTTCACAGGTCTTTCGTATACAATCGCGAAGAAGACGATTACACCTACAAGCATAGATGGTATTGCGTCTGCGACAAAGCATTACGATGGAACGACGGCTGTAACAGTGGGGGCAATATTATTTAGCGGGCTTGTTGGAAGTGACAGCCTGACAAAGGGTACTGATTATACCGCGACTATAGCCTTTGAGAATCCTAATGTGGGAAACCGAGCGGTAACAACAAATAACATTGATCTGCAGAACACGGCAATGGCGAACAACTATGTTCTAAGTACAAACACCCTGAGCCAGGATGGTGCCCGCATCCTCAAAGTTACCCCGCAGGCAGTAGAGCCGGGTGCCGTTTCATTTGCAGCGGTAAATGCCACAGGAAGAACTATTGCTGATGTAGGACTAAATGTAGCATCATGGTTTACCAATACCTTCAACACAGCCCTACATGTGGGCGGTACGCTTCGGATTGTAAGCCCTGCAAGCATAAACACTTCGGTAGATCCGGCAACGGCGACACAACTTGACGACTCGACTCCGATTCAGCGTAATCACGAGTACACATGGATGTTTACGCCATCCGAGCAAACAAACTATTATAATACGTTCGGCTCTGTAATTCTTTGGCCGGCGGAGCCGATAGCTTCAATTAACCTGATAGGCATTACATTCCCTGAAGCAGGAGTTGTTAACAACACTACGATTTCGGGCATTACAGCAACTTGTGGACCTACTGATTCAAGCAGTGTCACAATAACAAGCATAAGCATATTTGAGATACAACCTGATGCAGCCCAGAGACCTTTCAATTACGGCGATACATTTAAATATAACAGACAATACTATTATATGATAAACTTTGAAACCGGTGAGGGAGACAGATTTGTGACAACGCCGGATGGGCTTAGAGTGCAAATGACATCGGGTACTGCAGCCCATGTGTTCACGCAGAATACCGTAACGGCAACTACGGCAATGTACACATTTGCGAGCTTGGCGACGGCTAAAGGCACGCTGGACAGCAGTTATTTCACATTTACCCCTAAAGAATATGTATACGACGGAAACCTGCATCCGATTACTTTCTCAGCAATAACAAAGACTGCGATTGACACGATTAATGATGCGTTTCTGAAGTACAAGACTGCTTTGTATGACAATGTTTATGGTAGTGAGGGAGAACTTAAAGGCTATACTGATATTACCATGATTGCAGGTATAAATTCTGAACTGCCGGTGAAGGTAAAGGTGAGTCATCCGGATTATTCACCGGAATGGGTAGACCTTATACCTTCGACGATGAAGATTACACCAAAGCCAATCACCAATGTAACAATCTCCGAGGTAATACAAAAACCATACGATGGTACTGACGAAGTCGAGGTAGTTCTGACTTCGAGCGATATTGTAGCGGGCGATGTGGGTAATGTAACCTTCTCAGCAGTTGCGCACATCAGCAATCCAAATGTTACATCAGACACAGTTACGGTTACTGCAGAGAGTATCCAGCTGGGCGGCAGCAGGGCATTTAACTATGTACTTTCACCTGCATCCATGACTGTTACGACTACCGGCGCGCTGAATGTAATTCAAAAAGTAACCCCAACCGGAGGCAGCATTACTTTTGCAGCAGTAACTACGGCTTATCCTCAGTACAGCCAGTTAAATGTATCACCTCAGGGATTCGTAAACGGATACATTACCGGTGCGAATGGAGTAGCAGGGACAATAGTCAGCTATGTGGATTCAGGTTACGGTACTACGGTTGGTGCGGCGCAGCTCAACACTACCTTGGTAAAGCGACACCCATACTATTGGAAGTTCTTCCCGACCGATTCCACCAATTACAACGTAGTAGAAGGTGGACCGGTACAGTACTGGCCGGGCGCCCCAATCACAAATGCAACCCTCACGGGCATCGCGCTTCCTGTGGCGACAGCAAATCCTACAGCGCAGAATCAGATAAGCCTTGAGCTTAACGACCCGACGGCAAACATTACGGTTTCGGCAATTTCCTGGAACGAGACTTCAGATATTGAGGGCGTTTCCGACAGAGCAATCGGCCCTGCGGACACTTTCTACTACAACAGATATCACACCATCACAATCACGCTTTCGGCAGTGGGTGAGGGCGGAGCAGCTCCTGTGGACGAGTTTAACGACGAGGCCGCTATTGTAAACAATAACCTCATTCCAACATTCGCGGGAATAATCAACATCGGCGGCCAGCTGCAGCCTTGCGTGACGGAAATAATAAAGACAAACGGTAAGGCTTATACAGCGGTTATCACCTGCAGCTTCGGCGGGGTAAAGACCGACAAGGGCACGTTAACACTTAACAATCTTGAGTTCAGAGATTTTGCATCCTATACGGAGCAAAACGGAACAACGGCTTTCAGCGACGGCCTCCGTGGAGAATATACAGGTCAGAGCAATCCGTACAGCTATGCTTATGTATACACAGGCAGATGGGTAGGACCTAATCCAAAGGTTTACGCGCTTGGAGAGGCGATTGCTCCGGTTGAGAGCATTCAGGCACCGGAACTTGCTGTGTTTACTTACTCAACTAACGGTGGAAGCTCATACCAGACACAGGCTCCGAGATACAAGAACAAAATGGATCCGGTACAGATTCGGATAAAGCTTGAACATCCTGACTACAATTCGGCAACGGACATCGTCAAGGATATAAACTTCCAGATCGGACCATGTACGATAAGGCCGGAAGGCATCGACTATGCAGGTAAGTATTATGACGGCACCACCGCTATAACAGGTGCAAAGATTCTCTGGTATCCGCAGAGCTCGGGCTTTGACGGAATCACAAGCCAGGCAATTAGCGAAGACTTGGTAGATTACACGGCAAACTTTGTTTTCGATGGCGAAAATGCCGGCAATACAAAGAATGTTATAGTTACCAACATTAGCGCTACATCGGAGAACTTTATCTGCCAGATAGATGATTTGCCGGCAAAACATATAAGCAAGCAGAGTGAAACATCCTTCACATACACAGGCGGCGTTCCAAT
Organism: Firmicutes bacterium UBA3871; assembly: GCA_002392265.1. Classification (GTDB taxonomy): domain Bacteria; phylum Bacillota; class Clostridia; order Peptostreptococcales; family Anaerovoracaceae; genus UBA3871. The sequence continues at coordinate 22,144 of DGGP01000073.1, forward strand.
CTGGAAAGCAGCCGTAACACCAAAGACAGGCAGCATCTTAAAGCAGCCTATAAACTCAGCAGTATCGCTTTCCGCAGTTTACACAGACTATATAATTAACCACTCGAACGCTTCAACAGGCGCAGTTATGGTTAACGCGGTACGCAGTTCGCTTGATGTACATGGCAGTCTTGACTTCATGTCAGGCGGAGCAATAATGAGCTATGCGGACATGGATAGTGCGACTCTCGTGCAGGGCCAGGCATATACTTGGTGCTTTACTCCAACAGACGCAGTAAACTACGCCGTAACCACGGGTACCCAGATTCTCTGGCCATTCCCGCCTCCAACCCCATCCTACGGTGGTGGCGGTGGCGGCGGGTCAGCACCTGCTCCGACCAAGGCGGCTGTTTCGACGCTCAGCGGAGTAATCGCAACGCCGGGCAACTTCTCGACGCAGATTCACGTGTACTGGGCAAGCGGCGGCAGCATCGTGACCGACAAGGCATTCTTTGCTCGTGTGACGGGCGCTGCTGTGGACCGTGCGCTTACAGCAATGCCTGGCGGCAACATAGTG
>DGGP01000004.1 GCA_002392265.1 Firmicutes bacterium UBA3871
ATGGCGGAGCAGTCAAAAACAAAAATCTTGGATAGAAAATGGAGGAACCGCCAGCCTGTAAAAGCGGATTTTGAGCTCGACGGAACAGATATCCCGACATTCTATGCGAAAAGGCAGCGTTTCTATGCTGAAAACGAGAAAAAGGCCGAAACAATTTCAAAGAACATTCCCGACCCAAAGGCAAAGATTATGCTCAATTTTGGCTGGGAGGGCTGGTCTATGCTGGCTCTTTGCATAGTGCTCTTTGGATACATTAAATTCTTTGGTATGCCGGGCAGAATCGGCCAGATAATCATCAGCGCGCTATGCATTCTGATTGTCGGCATGTACATCGTCCGCGCAGGACACACAAAGCACATGCGCAGAGTTGAAATCGAAGAAATGAAGGCAGAAGTCGCAAGCCTCAGGCGCGAACGCTTTAGCGACGAAGACACCTACGAGAGGATCGAAGCCTATGCCGAGGCGCTGTTTGACTACGAAGAATGGCAAGTAAGGCGAAAGACCTCTTACTGGAAGGAAATAAGCGACAGCGACGCTAGGGAGACGATTTACTCTCTCTACGATATGCTCGGCTATGAGCCGGACGGAACTTACGATGAATATCTCGACTTTACCGCACAGCTTCCCGAAGGCAGCATAAGCGTGATGTGCCCCGGCTGTAAAAAGCTTACTGCAAAGATGGTTGAAGGCTTTGCACGGGATCTTGCAAGCAGCGAGCTGAGGAGAGGCATAATTTACTCTACCGGCCAGGTAGAGCCGGGCGCACGTGAGCTTTGCGAAGGAAAGAGCAGCATGATGAACAATCTCAGAATCGAGCTTTGCGGTACGGATGCAATAATGAGCCTTGTGGAATCTGTAGACCACGAGTAAAAAAAGTGCAACAAAGTATAGCTAAAATCTTGCGAAATATACTGAAAAATGCTACAATACAACCAAGTGTGACATCACTTGGTTGGTTGTTTGTTTTTACAAACGAGGTGGCTAATGAGCAGAAGGATGAGAAAATTTTTCAAAGCAAGCCTTTACATAGGCTATTCTTTGATGCTTTGTATTTTTGTGCTGACCATTGTACTGAATGTTCTCAGCATTGAAGAGTCGGAACCAACCCCAACCGATGCCGACATAACAGAGCACAGGCTTGTGGGCTTTTACAGCCTTGACGGAAGCACATGGACAGATTTGAGCGAGGGGATAGTTCCCGGAGCGAAGCATGTTTTAATCAGGGCGCATTTTGACAACCCTCAAAAGGAGAATTACGACCTTTACCTTTCAATTAACAACCTGAGTCTGAAAGCGAGCATAGACGGAAATGAAATAGCATCTTTCGGGCAGCCCGGGACTTACCCGAGCTTTTCCGAAGGTACGGGCATAGCGATATTGCCTCTTACCGGTGTAACGGTGGGTGAAAACGATGAGCTCGAGCTTGTTATTGATAATCCGTACAGCTCATACAGACCTTTTGCAATAGAGGAGCAGCTGAACAAGCTGTTTTTCTCGGGAAAGGTTGATACCATTTTTGAGCTTTTCAGCAAAATGGATTGGGTCGTAGGCTTGCTGGGACTTACCATTTTTATAGTTGGGCTTTACACGTTTGTTACCAGACTGATCTACTCAAAAAACGGATATATAGAGAGCAGAAAAGAAAAGACTGTTCTGACTGCGTTTTCTTTCTTTGCATGGGTCAGCGGATATTATGTTTTTGCCGAAGGACTTTACAGCGTCCTGCCGATAATCATAAAGAACCCGGTACTTTGCAATGTGATAGACATTATTGCGCCGTTTTTCCTGGTATCCGCATCAGCACTTTATTTTTATTCGACACTGATTGACGAAAGGTCGCGCAGAATCATGTGGTCGGTTACTATGGCCATAAGCGCTGCTGTGCTGGCATGCCTGGCACTGCAGCTTCTGGGTATATGTGATCTTTACAGGATGCAGATGATTCCTGCAATATGCGGAGCCGTTACGATGGCTACCGGTGCACCGCTGCTTGCTTATGAATATAAAAAATATGACAACAAATCGGCACTTTTTGTCGCTTTATCCTTTATCCCTATATGCTTTGGCGAAATTGCCACAGCTATAGCGATGGTGATGAACGATTCGATTATAGATTCGATATCAAACAGACAGATTCTGTGCGCTTCGGTAATTATAACTTCGTGGCTGCAGCTCTTCAGACTTGCAAATCTGTCAAAATATCAGGCATATCAGACGGCACAGCTCGCCAGTGCGCGTGCCGAATTAAACGATACACGAATCTCAATGATGATGAGCCAGATTCAGCCGCATTTCCTCTATAATGCGCTGAATACCATTCAATATCAGTGTCAGGTGGACGGAAACAAGGCCGCAAGCACTGTTGAGAGCTTTGCAAAGTTTCTGCGCGGTAATATGGACTCCCTTTCACAGACGGAGCCTATACCGCTCAGCAAGGAAATCCAGCATCTCGAAAACTACCTGGCAATCGAAAAGCTGAGGTTTCCCGATATACAGTATGTGTACAAGCTAAAGGCCTCTGATTTTGATATTCCACCACTGACAATTCAGCCGCTTGTGGAGAATTCCATCAGATACGGTGTGCGCGGCCTCGAAGACGGCGGCACAATCACCATAGAGTCGTGGGAGGATGAACACAACTTCTACGCAAGAGTCTCCGACAACGGCGTGGGATTTGATATAAACCAAAAAAAGAATGACGGTCGCAGCCATGTGGGAATGCAAAACATAAAAACGAGAGTGCAGTCCATGTGCGGAGGCCATGTTGAAATTGAAAGTAAGATTGGTGCTGGGACACGTTCCACCATCGTAATTCCTAAAGGAGGAAAGAAAAGATGAGAGCAATCATAGTTGATGATGAGCAGATGGCGATTGAAAACCTCAGGTTAAAAATTTCGGGTGATGACAGAATCACAGAGGTTGAAACCTTCCGTTCGCCACTCAAAGCAATGGATTATCTGCGTGAAAACGATGTGGATATTGCATTCCTTGATATTAATATGCCTGTTATGGACGGGCTTACAATGGCAAAGGGCATGAAGGAAATCAGGCCTGACTGTTCGATAGTATTTGTAACAGGCTATTCCGAGTACTCGGTTGAAGCGTACAGACTACATGTTTCGGGGTACCTGATGAAGCCGGCTTCGGCGGAGGACATAAAAAACGAGATTGATTTTGCGATTTCACGTAAAAAGAATCCTGCTCCTGTCAGCGAGGCTCCGCTCAGAGTCCAGTGCTTCGGAAATTTCGAGGTCTTCGTTTCGGGAGTGCCCGCAAAGTTCAAATATACAAAGACAAAAGAGCTCTTTGCGTACCTGATATGCGCTAAAGGAAAGACAATCAGCAATGATGAGCTTTGTTCCGTTCTTTGGGAAGAAGAAGAAATAAACCTTTCAAAAAAGAGCTATTTCAGAAATATGATATCCGACCTTCAGACCATGCTAAAGGATGCCGGAGCTCCGGATGTCCTGATAAAGCAGCGTTCTGCGCTTTCGATTGTACCTGACAAGATTGAGTGCGACTATTTCTCATGGTTGCAGGGAGATCCTATCGCCATCAATGCCTACAGAGGCGAATTTATGATCCAGTACAGCTGGTCGGAATTTTCACTCGGAGAATTTTAATATTAATAGTTCTGCTTGCACTTTTGTTGCAGCTGCTTAGTTAATATTATAATATTGAAAGTGATTTAATGTTCTGCTTTAATGCGGTAAAGGAGTAAGGGTGAACGTAGTATTAATTGACAACAACATCGGCATACTCGAGGAACTGGTGGGTGTGGTGAAGGGTATTTTACCCAGCAGCACCATCAGCTCCTTTAAGGATCCTATGCTTGCCGTAAAACATGTTTATAACCATGCTACGGACATCGTGATTTCTGAGGTGAAAACGAGACCCGTCAGCGGTTTTGACGTACTCAGAAATCTACACAAGCTTCGCCCTGAAATGCTGGTGGTACTCCTTTCGGACGAACCGGGTCACGAGACAAAGGCTTTGGAATACGGAGCTGACGGTTTTTTGACGCAACCGGTGAATCCGCAGGAATTATCAGAGCTTATAGACAAACTTGACACTTATAAACCTTTGGACGTGTAGGCATGCGGCTTCTCTTTTGAGGCACCGCGTGCTCTTTTTATGTTGTTAAGGAAACGAAATGAAAAAACACGCTATTATTCCAATTTTCATACCGCACAAGGGCTGCCCAAACGACTGTGTTTTCTGCAATCAGAAAAAAATTACCGCACGGACGACAGATGTGACACCCGAGGATGCAAGACGCACAATCGAGCAGTATCTTATGACGCTCGAGGGCAGAGGCCTCGATATAATCGAGGTGGCTTTTTTCGGAGGCAGCTTTACCGGAATTCCTTTGGAGGAGCAGTCTGCATTTCTTGCCGTAGCGGACGAATATAAGCAGTCGGGCAGAATTAAAAAGATACATTTATCCACAAGACCCGATTATATAAACAGGGGAATACTCGATAACCTGAAGAGGTATCATACGGATATAATCGAGCTCGGCGTTCAGTCTTTCGACGATGAGGTCTTAAAGAAATGCAAACGAGGCCACACCGCAAAGGATGTCGAGCAAGCCGCAAGGCTGATTCACGAATACGGATTTACGCTGGGGCTGCAGCTGATGATAGGGCTTCCGGGCGACAGCAAGGAAACCTGCATAGAATCCGCAAAGC
>DGGP01000079.1 GCA_002392265.1 Firmicutes bacterium UBA3871
CGCCCTTTCTGTGCGGTCCGTCGAGTATCATCTGGTCGCCTGTATATGCGTGGATAGTTGTCATGAAGCCTGTGCGAAGCTCTCTGTAATTGTTGAGAACCTTTGCCATCGGTGCGAGACAGTTTGTGGTGCAGGAAGCGCCGGATACTATGGTGTCCGCTGCAGTCAGCTTGTCGTGGTTTACGCCGTATACGATGGTAGGCAGGTCATTTCCGGCAGGTGCCGAAATGAGAACCTTCTTTGCGCCTGCATCAATGTGGGCCTGGGACTTTGCCTTGCTTGTGTAAAAGCCTGTGCATTCGAGGACTACGTCGATTCCGAGCTTGCCCCAAGGGAGCTTGCTCGCATCCGGCTCTGCATAGACCGGAATATCAACTCCGTCAACTGTGATGGAGTCCTCATCCCAAAGCACCTCATGGCCTTTGTATCCGCCCTGTACGCTGTCATGCTTTAAAAGATGTGCCAGCATGCGAGGGTCTGTAAGGTCATTGATTGCAACGATATTAAAGCTTTCCTTGTCTTCAAACATACGACGGAAAGCAAGTCTGCCGATTCTACCGAAACCGTTAATTGCAACTTTTATCATAACACTATCCTCCTGATTAATCTTTTATTTATCCTCTATTGCTGCGATGCCCGGAAGCACCTTGCCTTCGAGGAATTCGAGTGATGCGCCGCCGCCTGTGGAGATGTGAGTCATCTTTTCCTTCAGGCCAAACTGTTCTACAGCCGCTGCGGAATCACCGCCGCCGATTACAGTTACTGCGCTTGAGTTTGCCATAGCTTCGGCTATAGCGCGCGTACCTGCTGCGAAGTTTTCCATCTCGAATACTCCCATTGGTCCGTTCCATACAACAGTCTTTGCATCAGCTATAGCTGCCTTGTAGAGCTCTATTGTCTTTGGACCGATATCCATACCCATCATGTCGCCCGGAAGCTTGTCATTGTCAAAGGTGCCTCTCTCGGCATCGTTGCTGAACTCCTTTGCGCAAACGCAGTCAACAGGAAGCAGCAGCTTTACGCCGAGCTGTTTTGCCTCAGCCAGGAGGTCCTTTGCAAGTCCGAGGTTTTCTTCGTCGAGAATGGACTTTCCGATTTCGAGGCCCTGAGCCTTGTAAAAGGTAAATACCATTCCGCCGCCTACGATGAGGGTGTCAACCTTTTTAAGGAGATTCTTGATTACAGGAATCTTGTCGCCGACCTTTGCGCCGCCCATGATGGCTACGAAAGGCCTTTCAGGATTTTCAACAGCATTTCCGAGGAACTTTACTTCCTTTTCAATCAGGAAGCCCGAAACAGTCGGCATGTAATCAGCAAGTCCGGCTGTGGAGCAGTGTGCACGGTGTGCTGTGCCAAAGGCGTCGTTTACGAAAATTTCGCCAAGGCTTGCAAGTTCCTTTGTAAATGTGTCTATATTCTTTGTCTCTTCCTTGCGGAAGCGGACATTTTCGAGAAGCATCAGACCGCCTGCCTGAAGACCGTCTGCTGCTTTGCGAACGTTATCGTCAACCACTGTAGGTGATGAAACGAAAGTAACGCTTTGGCCCATGAGCTCTTCGATGCGCTTTGCTACGGGCTCTAAGGTATATTTCATGTTTGGCTCGCCTTCGGGACGCCCCATGTGTGACATGAGGATAACCTTTGCGCCGTTTTCAACCAAATATTTGATAGTAGGTATTGCGGAGGTGATACGGATATCATCCGTAATCTTTCCGTCTTTCATAGGAACATTGAAGTCGCATCTAACCAGGACGCGTTTACCCTTTACATCAATATCCTTTACTGTCTTTTTCATTTCATTTCCTTTCCAATTGACTACTTGTCTTTGAACGGAGCAGGCACAACCTTCTGGTCTACGCTTGCCATGTATTTAACCATATTCAGGAGGTTTACGGAATAACCGTACTCATTGTCATAGTAAGCAACAAACTTAAAGAAATGATCGTTAAGCTCGATACCCTGACGTGCGTCGAAAATGGAAGTGCAAGGGTCACCGATGAAGTCGCCGGATACTACCTCGTCGTCAACATACTCGAGGATACCCTTCATGTAAGTCTCGGAAGCTTCCTTGATCTTTTCGCAGATTGTTGCATAGTTTGCAGGCTTTTCGAGAACGATGTTTACGTCGATTACTGAAACGTCAGCAGTAGGAACTCTGTAGGAGATACCTGTCATCTTGCCCTTGAGGGAAGGAATTACGAGGCCTACAGCCTTTGCAGCGCCTGTAGTTGTAGGAATGATATTGCCGAATACGCAGCGGCCTGTTCTCCAGTCCTTCATGGAACGTGCGTCAACAACCTTCTGCTTTGCTGTTGCGGAGTGGATTGTGGACATGAGACCTTCCTTGATGCCGTAGTTGTCTTCGATAACCTTCATGATAGGTGCGAGACAGTTTGTAGTGCAGGAAGCGTTTGAAATAATATTCATATCTGCAGTGTAGTCCTTGTGGTTTACACCGAATACGAATGTAGGTGTTTCCTTGTCCTTTGCAGGAGCGGACATGATAACCTTTTTAGCGCCTGCTGCAAGGTGAGCCTTTGCCTTTTCGCTGGTTACGTAAGCACCTGTACCGTCGATTACGTATTCAGCACCACACTTTGCCCAAGGAATCTTGCTGGCGTCTTCTTCACCGAATACGGGAACCTTTTTGCCATCGATTACGAGGCCTTCGTCATAAGTATCAACGCTTGCAGGGAATCTGCCAAATGTTGAATCATACTTCAGCATATAGGCCATGTACTTCAGGTCATTATTTCTCAGGTTGATGCCGGCAATCTCGATTTCAGGCATTGTCAGGATTGCGCGAACGAGTGTTGTAGAAATTCTTCCGAAACCGTTAATTCCCACTTTAATAGACATAATTTTTTTTCCTCCTAAATATTACATCATGAAAAATATTTATATATCAGTGCTTTTGCACGGATAATCGGTTAAAAGCGTTTACGCTTTGACGATGAAAGGATACCGAGTTCATCTCTGTATTTGGCTACGGTCCGTCTGGAGATGCCGATGCCCTCACCATTTAACAGCTCCGCTATGTACTGATCCGAAAAAGGTGATACGCTGTCCTCGCCTGCGATGATTTCGCGGATTCTGCTCCTGACATTGTCGGAGGCAACGGCTTCGCCGTCGCTGCTCGACGGAAGGCCCGTTTTGAAAAACGACCTCAGCTCGTATATTCCTCTGCCCGTCTGAAGGTATTTTCCGTTTACCGTTCGCGAAACAGTCGATTCATGAACGCCCGTCTCCTCTGCAATCTTTTTTAATGTAAGCGGCTTCATATAGCCCTCACCGTTTAGGAAAAACCCTTTTTGATGCTCGACTATCGCTTTTGCTACGGAAGCAACGGTATTATTCCTTTGTTCTATACTGCGAAGGAGCCAAAGTGCCGACTCCATTTTACTCTTTAAATATTTCGCCAGCTCATCATCATTTTTTGATCTTTGAAGCAGTTTTTCGTAATAGCTGCTGATTCGAAGCTGCGGCACATGAGTCTGGTTCAGGGTTATCGAGAACTCGCCGTCCGTAATTTCAAGGAATATATCGGGAATTATATATCCTGTTTCGCTACGACTTGCAAACTGTCTACCCGGCTTTGGCTCAAGCGTTCTGATGCAGTCGCTCATTTCCTGAACTTCCTTTAATGTCAGCTTTAAATCCTTTGCGATTGCAGGCAGCCTATTTGCCGCCACATCTTCGATATACGTTGTGATCAGGCTTTCGTAGGCGCTGCTGTATTTTCCCATTGCCTTGAGCTGGATTGCCAGACATTCCGCAAGGGACCTCGCTGCCACGCCTGCAGGCTCAAAGCCCTGAACTACTCCGAGGACTTCTTCGATATGGTCCTCCGTGGTATCGAATGAGCTCGCAATTTCGCGTAAATCCGCATTTACGTAGCCTCTCTCGTCGAGCAGCTCTATCAGGTAGCGTGCTATCATCCGGTCCTGAGTGCCGAGATTTGTCATTGAGAGCTGCTGCAGCAGATATTCCTTTAGCGTAATATCACCTATGGAATATCTTTCAAAATTATTTTCTTCATCATCGCCCGAAAAGCTATGCTCCCAGGGCTCAATCTTTGCTATATCTATAATCCTGTCGACCTCCTGTGACCAGTCGGACTCCAGGACAGGGTTTACCAAAAGCTGTTCCTCAATATAAGTGGCAAGTTCCTGCGTATTCAGCTGCAAAAGACCTATAGCCTGCACCAGCTCCGGCGTCATCCTGAGGCGCTGAGACTGTT
>DGGP01000173.1 GCA_002392265.1 Firmicutes bacterium UBA3871
AGGTCGCGACGGATTTCGCACCCGGCGAAATCCGCGTCGAGAGCGAGCTCTCGAACCGCGTCGGCCTGGTCGCAGCCTATCTCGAATAACAGGCATCCGCCTTTCTTCAAAAAGGCCGGGGCCGCAGCGAGTATTATACGATAAAAGTCGAGTCCATCCTTTCCGCCATCGAGCGCGCTCATCGGCTCGTAATCCTTTACCTCTCTTTGCAGGGTCGGAATTACATCCGACGGGATATAAGGCGGATTCGATATTATATAATCAAACTTCTTGTTTCCGAAACGTCCTTTGTACGGGTCGAATAAATCCCCGCAGTCAAAGGCAATTTTAACCTTGTTGCGGGCAGCATTACGCTTTGCAACCTCAATGGCCTCAGGCGAGATGTCACTCGCCGCAACTGCGGCGCCGGGCAGGGCATGCGCCATCGCCACGGCGATGGCGCCGCTTCCGGTACAAAGGTCCAGGATGCGCGGCTTTTTCTCGCTGCCACCGCGAATTATATCGAGCGCCGTTTCCACCAGGATTTCGGTATCCTGACGCGGAATCAGCACATTTTCGTTAACCTCGAACGTCAGCCCCATAAACTCGGTGCTGCCGACTATATACTGGAGCGGCCTTCCCGCCGCTCTAATTTCCAAAACATTAAAATAGTGTTCGCACTGCTCATCCGCCAAAACCTCGGGCCAGCTCATAAAAAGCTTTTCCTTTGTCATGTGGAGCGCATAACAAAACAGTGCTTCCGCATCTACGCGCGGGTCAGGAATCCCTGCCTGAATAAGCATGTTCTCGCCGATCTTCAGCAGGTCTCTGATTATCATACTCATAAGAAATAACGTCCTCTCCGGTCTAATTATCTTGTCCAAACACGCCCGTAAGCGCGCTGCGAAGTGCCTCTTCGTGGTCACATGGATTTCCCTGCAAATCGCACGGTCCCTCGTACTCCTCAGGGAGTGGCTCCCCGTCTGCGGCATGCATTGCCGCAATGGCTACCTCGAGGTGCTCGTACTCAGGCTCGCAGGTTGTCAGCTTTTGCAGGCAAATGCCGGGCAGCGAAATCATCTTGACTATCCAGGCATCAGATCTGCCCGCCCAGCGCAAAAGCTCGTACGAACCCCCCGCAATCAGCGGAAGCAGCAGCAGCCTCGAAACGATTCGCCACAAAAGCGAAGGCCAGCCGAGGCATGCATAAAACAGTACCGTCAGTACCATTACAAACATCAAAAAGCTCGTTCCGCAGCGTGGATGCAACGTATAAAACGCATCCGCATTTTCCGGAGTAAGCTCTAAATTGTTTTCATAGCAATGGATGGTCTTGTGCTCCGCCCCGTGGAACTGGAACACTCTGCGAATATCGCTCATCAGGCGAATCAAAGCCACATAACCGATAAACAGCCCGATTCTTATAATACCTTCAATCAGGTTCAGCAAAAATGCCGAACTCGTGAAATGCTCACACAGCTTTACAACTGCCGTCGGCAGGATGATAAAAAGTCCGACCGTAAAGACAAGCGCAAACACCACAGATGCGTACATCATGATGCTCCAGCTCTTTTCCTTGCCGAAGTGCTTTTCAAGCCAGATCGTCATCCGGTCCTGTTGTGCAGCCTGCACTTGCTCGGGACCCTCATACGCCTCGAGCACGTCCGCCGAATACATCAGCGTCTTCGTGCCCTGAACCAGTGCGGCAAAAAAGCTGATGCAGCCCCTGATTATGGGAACCTTCATCCATTTGCTCTGTTCTTTATTATTTTGTATCTTCAAATGAAGCGCATGATCCGGCATACGAATGCAGACCGCGGTCTTTTTCGCGCCGCGCATCATTATGCCCTCCATGACAGCCTGCCCGCCCATCTTTGTCGGCGTGGCATTCTTCATAAAGATTCTGCTTAAATCCATTCCTTCTAATCGCCCTTCTTAACCAGCACTTTGAAAACTTCTATAAATTCCTTGTTGTTCTTTGTGTGAACCATGTTGTCTATTATGAACTCCGTCGTTTCCTGAACGCCCTTGTTCGCCAGCGCCCTGCGCATCATCATAACAGTCTCAAGCTCGCCCTGCTCCAGCAGCAGATCCTCGCGTCTGGTACCTGACCGGTTCAAATCGATGGCCGGGAAGATTCTCCTCTCGGAAAGCTTGCGATCGAGGTGCAGCTCCATATTGCCCGTTCCCTTGAACTCTTCGTAAATGACATCGTCCATGCGGCTGCCCGTCTCAATCAGCGCAGTTGCGAGAATTGTGATGCTGCCGCCTTCTTCCATCTTGCGCGCCGCACCGAAAAATTTCTTTGGCTTGTACAGCGCCGCCGGATCAATACCGCCCGACAGGGTCCTACCGGAAGCCGGAACCGTCAGGTTGTAAGCTCTTGCAAGCCGCGTTATCGAGTCAAGCAGAATCACCACATCCTTGCCGTGCTCCACAAGACGCTGCGCTCTGGCAAGCACCATTTCCGCCACCTTCGCGTGATGCTGCGGCAGCTCATCAAAGGTCGAATAGATTACCTCTCCCGACTTCAGCGACCGCTTCATGTCGGTAACCTCCTCCGGCCTCTCGTCTACAAGCAGCACGATAAGCTCGACCTCCGGATATTTATCTTCTATTACATTTGCTATCTTCTTTAGCAGCACGGTTTTACCGGCCTTTGGCGGTGCTACGATAAGCCCTCTCTGACCCTTTCCTATAGGCGCAATCAGGTCTATCAGGCGCATACTGATCTCTCGCGTAGTACTTTCGAGAGACAGCCTCTCAAACGGAAAAATCGGCGTAAGCGAGTCAAATTCCGGCCTGTTTATCGCAACAGACAGCTCATCCCCATTCACGCTGATTACATAAAGAAGCGCGCCGAAACGCTCGCCCTCGTTGGGCCTTCTGCTGATTCCGCGAATCTTGTCACCTGTTTTCAGATTAAACCTGCGAATCTGAGTAGGCGAAACATATATATCCTTTTCGGATGTCAGGAAATTTGAAAACCTGAGAAACCCGAATCCGCCCTCGGCAATTTCAAGAATACCCTCTACCTCCGGCCTCTCTTCCTTCGCAGCTGCCGAAGCATCGGCTTCTGCGTCTGCTACAGCCTGCACTTTTTCTTCTGTTTCCACGTTTTCTACAGTTTCTTTTTCTTTCATCAATCTTTCCTATTTTATTTCAATAAGCTTCAGCCCGTCCGCAATGAACTTTACGGTTTTTCCGCTCTTCAGCTGGGCGCTGCTCTTTGTATCGCTATCCTTCAGGAAGTAAACCGTGATGTCGTCGATCTCGATTCCGACTCTCTGAACATCACCGTCCTTGCCCGTATACAGGCTCTCCACGCTGACAATCTTGCCTTCGCCGTCTGCAGGCTCTGTGTCAAAATGAATCTGAGGAACCTCTCCCTCAGGAAGAGCCATTGCCGAAAGTACGTAAGGCTTGCCGCTGGTCACATAGGTCCCCATAAACAGCTGGCCGCTGTGCATCAGCTGCGCCTTGCTGCCGTTTGAAACCATCACAAACTGTGGGGCAAGCGAAAGCTTTGCCGCCTGCTCTTTAGTGCTGTACACCACAGTATCCTTCGTGTAGTCGTACTCACCGGCTCTGTTTTCATATACCCTGTTTGCGATTGCCGCAAACTCGGAACGTCTGACGCCCGAAGCCGGCAGGAAGTAGAGCAGTCCGTCGCCCTGGAGGCTACCCTTCATTATCCCCTGGCGATAGAGCATATCGATGTACGCACGATCTTCCCAAGGAATCAGGTCGCTATCCTGATAAGGCAAATAGTACACGC
>DGGP01000154.1 GCA_002392265.1 Firmicutes bacterium UBA3871
CTGCTGATGCACGCTATGGGACCTAACGTTGCAGGCGTAATCGGATCGGCAGTTGCGGCTTCCGTTATGCTCTCGATGTTCGGCGGATTCTAAGGATAAAGCTTACAAAACAAAAAACAGGCACGCTTTCGCGAAAGTAGCTTCGCAGGGCGTGCCTTTTTTATTTGCCTATTTCGCGCCGAGAAGCCTCAAAAGGTCTGAAGCAGCGGCTACCCGGTAGTCCGGCTCGAACTCCTTTGGAAAGGCCGAGCCCGCAAACTGTGACCAGCCCACAAGAACTGCCGTTACTCCCGCATTCTTTGCGCAGCCCATATCGAACTTTGTGTCGCCAAGCATAAGCGCTTCCGAAGGCTCCACACCGAGCTTGCCAAGCGCGCAAAGTGCCGGCTCCGGCGAAGGCTTTGCTGCCACATTGTCGTCACAGCCCACAACAGCGTCGAAATAGTCCAGAAGGCCAAATTTGGCGAGGCCCTCTTCCATGCTGCTGCGAACGCGTGCCGAAACCATAGCCAGCTTGTAGCCCATTTCATGCAGGCGGTGAATCAGCTCAGCCATGCCGGGGAAGAGCTCGATTTCCTCCGCATAGCGTGACTTTTGCCACTGGCGGTAGATGTCCATGCACTTTTCGGGATCTTCGTCCGGAAACATGTGTGTCATGCTGTATTCCAGCGTTTCTCCAAAGCTTTTGAGTATCTTTTGCTCATCACCCTCGTGCCCGGTCAGCGTCCTGAAGAGGTGCTGCCAGGAGCCCATGATGAGGTTGTTTGTGTTCATTAATGTGCCGTCAAAATCAAACAGTACTGCCTTGTATTTAGACATTGATGTATTATACTCCTTTGTTGTTTATGACATTCATTCTACCATATAAAGCGGCGATGCGAAACAGATTTTTTGCATACGGGCTTTGTTTGGGGCAGATAATGGAATATAATATAAAATATAATGTAATAAGACCAAGCAGCAGATAATAATGAATTGGAGTATATATGCTAAATATCTATTACGGCAGAGAAAGTATAAATAAAGAAGCCTTTGCTTTCGGAAAAATAAAGGAAAGCCTCAAAAGCGACGAGCGTGAGGTAATTGTCATAGTGCCCGACCAGTACAAGCTTGTGACCGAAAAAGCGGCCATGAAATATATGGAGCTTCCGGGACTGATGGGGGTGGAAATAACCAGCATCCGCAGGCTTGGCAGTAAAATAGTCGGGGAATACGGGATCGGCGAGCGCAGCTATATAGATAAATACGGCAGGCATATAATTCTGTCGGATATTATAAACGGCATGGCGCGGGAGCTGAAGGTGTACAGCCGTCAGGGCAGCAGATCCTCGTTTATAGAGATGATAAACAATCAGATTTCCGAGTTCAAGCGTTTTGGCGTAACTCCGGACATGCTGCGGAGGGCTGCGGAGGGCAGACAGGATAAAGACGTCCTCCTCGGATTAAAGCTCTCCGACATAATCAAGATTTACACGGCATATGAAAAGAGAATTGAGGGAAGCTATGTCGACACCGAAGACAGAACGAACATTTTCCTTTCACATATCGGGGAAAGCGACAGTGTAAAGGGAAAAGAGATTTGGGTCTGGGGCTTTGACTGGTTTGCACCAAAGGACCTTGACGTGCTGCGCGAGCTGATGAATGCAGCGGGCGAGCTTAACATGCTTTTTACCTACGGAAGCGGCTGTGCTGATTCGCAGCTCTTTACCATTACAGGTGAAATGATGGAAAAGCTTTGCGGACTGGCGGCAGAGTCGGGGCTTACATATCGTAAAACGCAAATAGGCGATGAGTGGCGTGCCAAGCGCGATCCGGCAATCGCAGCTCTCGAAAGGGGAATCTTTGCGCTGCCTGTTCCCGAAACCTCGCCGGCGGAAAAAGGGGCGGCGGAAAAATCGATCACGATGGTGGCTTCGGCAAACGTGCATGTGGAGGCTGAGTCGGCGGCGGCTTATATACTCTCGCTGGTGCGCGATGAAGGCTATCGTTATAGGGATATTGCGCTGATTTGCAACGACCGCGAGGAGCGCGGCGAGGTTATTCGGCAGACCTTTGAGGAGTATGGCATCAGCCTGTTTGTGGACAGAAAGAGGAGTATCCTGCGCCATCCTGCGGTGGGCTTTTTGATGTCCCTGATTGATGTAGTGACAAAGGGCTACAGATCCGAGGATGTGTTTGCGATGCTGAAGACGGGGCTGGGTCCGCTTTCCGGCGAAGAAGTCGAAAGGCTCGAAAACTACGCCGTATGCTATAAAATTGAGGGCAGCCGCTGGAAGAAAAGCTTCACAAAGGCGAATACCCCGCGCGAAGAAGAACAGCTTGCCGAGCTTGAGAGCATGCGCGAGGCGGTTTGTGATTTTACAAGCGCGTTCGAAGCACTGTATAAAAAGGACAGAGACGCCGTGTCACGCACGGAGGCAATATACACATTCCTAAAGGACAGAGTGCAGATGCACGAAAAGCTTCAGGCTGAAATATCGGAGCTTGAAGGCTGCGGAAAGCTTGAAGAGGCGGCTGAGCTCGGACAGGTCTGGGACAGCCTGCTTGCCGTGATGGCGCAGATGCAGACGGTTATGGGCGAGACGAAAGTCAGCCTGGAAAGATACAGAAACCTGCTTGGAGCGGGGCTTGCTGCGGTTGAAGTCGGAATCCTGCCGCCGAGTGCGGACGGTATCACCATGGACACAATGCAGCGCTCGAGGCTGGGGGACATAAAAGCTTTGGTTATAGTCGGCGCAAACGAGGGCGAGATTCCAAAGGGTACTGCTTCGCAGAGTCTCCTAAGCGACATTGAAAAGCAGAATCTTGCGGGTGAAATCAGGCTCGGGAAGCTGTCCGACATTCGCTCGCAGGAGGAAAAGCTTGCGATGTATCGAGTGCTCTCGCAGCCTGCGGAAAAGCTCTACATCAGCTACGCTTCGTCGGGAATTGAAGGCGAAAAGCTGCGCCCGGCAGAGCTGTTTAACGACATTGCAAAGTTTCTTGAGATAAAGCCGCTGGCCGAGTTTTCGAGCGGAGACAGAGTGGGGCTTCCGGCGGGGATAGAGAATCCGATGGCGAGTCTGCGCCACCTCGCGGAGCAGGCCCTGCAGTGTGCGCATGAAGGGAAAGAACTGCCGCAGGAGTGGCGGGAGGTTTACTCTTGGTGTATGAAGAATGCGCCGGAACAGACACGCGCCTTCACATCGGGCATTGGCTACCGGCATGAGGAAGAAAAAATCAGCCCTGAGACTGCGGGCGAAGTGTACGCAAAGGAAAGCGGCGACATCAAAGTCAGTCCTTCGAGTCTTGAAAAGTATTCGCACTGCCCGTTCAGGTTCTTTGTGCAGGCGGGGCTGGCACCGGAGGAGCGCAGAATATATGAGATGGCTTCGCGCGAGGTGGGTGAGATCTACCACGAATGCCTCGAGAGGCTGATGAAAGAGCTGTCGGGTGACGGGCTTGACGTGAACGATGCTTCGTCACGCTGGCAGACGGCGACGGCGGATGAGGTTAGAGAGCTTACCGGAAAGATATTCGACGATGTCGCAAGGAACTACAGAAGCGGACTGGCGGGCGAAGGTCCTGTCGAAAGCTACCGCGCGCGTCAGATGAAGCGTGTGATTTGCGAGAATGCCTGGGCGGCGGTTTGCCATGTCAGAGTCGGCGAAGTGAAGAGCATAAAGCTCGAGCAGGCATTTAACGACAGGAAGGGCGCGAGCTATCCGTCAATCGCGGTTCCCGCAGGAGGCGGGGATACCGTGCGCGTAACGGGCATAATAGACCGCATAGATACGCTAAAGGATGGGGAAATAAAGATAATCGATTACAAATCGGGTGCGTATGAAATAACGCCCGAAGAGATAAAGACCGGGTGGAAGCTGCAGCTGATGTTGTATCTGAAGGCTGCGAGCAGAGATGCGAAGCCTGCCGGAGTCTTTTACTACAACATTAATACAAAGCTGTTCGGCGAGAACAAGTCGGGTAACGACAAGCTGTCCCTGGAGGATATAAAGGCAGGGCTCGAAAGTGAGGCGCAGGCCTTTAACCTCAGATATCGCGGGCAGTATGCGATGAGCGGGCTGCTGGTAAACGACGGGGATATTGCGCCAAATATCGTGGGTCCGGCGCGCTCAAACAGGGATCCGATGTACTTTCCTGTGGTAAAGAGCTGCAGCTGGACCGAAAAGGATAAAGCTTACTCGGGTAAAGCTGTGCTGTCGCCTGAGGAGTTTAGGGAAATGGAAAGCGAGTTTGACCGCGTGATAACCGAGCTTTGCACGCGCCTTTCGCAGGGGCATATCGAAGCTCGCCCGAAGAGGCAGCGCAAACCAAAGAGCGCATCGGCAAAGATGCAGAGCGGCTGCGATTACTGCGCTTACCACAGTATCTGCCGCTTCGACAAGCGCCTACCGGGCTGCACCGAAACCCTCCTCGACTTCTAATCTGGGGACAGGCACCAAATTAGCCTTTTTTCCAATCTGGGGACAGGCACCAAATTGGCCTTTTTTCCAATCTGGGGACAGGTTTCGAATTCGGGCGACCTGTCCCGAAATTCGCCTTTTCGCCAATTTGGTGCCTGTCCCCAGATTCGCCTTGAAAAAAGGGGCAAAAATGTGATAAAATTAACTATTAGGAGAAAATCTCAAAGTACGTAGCAGGTGACCTATGAACAAGCGTAAATACAAAAATCTAATATATAAAACGCGGCCGCTTACGGACCTCAAGGATATGGTTCGTCAGAGCGTAGAACTCTTCGGCCCAAAGGACGCATACCTGGTAAAGGACCGTCCGGGCGGTGAGTACCGCGGAATCAGCTATGACGATTTCGGGCAGGATATCGATTGTCTCGGTACAGCATTTCTGGCGCGCGGACTCAAGGACGCAAGAATTGCCGTAGTCGGCGAAAACAGCTACAAGTGGGTTGTTTCCTACCTTGCAGTTACAAACGGGGTCGGCGTGATTGTGCCGCTCGACAAGGAGCTTCCGACCAACGAAATGGCCGGGCTCATCGAAAGAGCGGATGTTCAGGCGATAGTCTGCTCTGCAAAGCTTGAAAAGAAGCTGCGCGAAATGGAGCTCAGCGCCCCGAGCCTCCGCTACATCGTGAGGATGGCCGCACCCGAAACAGCGGATGAAGATGAAAAAGAAAACGCCGGGCCTGAAATCCTTTATTTTGACGAGCTTGTCAGCGAAGGCAAAAAGCGCATCGAAGAGGGCGACCACAGCTTCATCGATGCGAAAATAGACCCTTATGCGCTCTGCTCGCTGCTCTTCACATCGGGCACGACCGGCACCGCAAAGGGCGTAATGCTCTCGCACAGCAACATCGTCCAAAACGTAGTAAACATGAGCAAATACGTCGACATCGGCATCGACGGCATCGGCCTGTCGGTTCTCCCGATGCACCACACCTTTGAGATGACCTGCCACATCATGACATCCATCTACCAGGGCCTGACGGTTTGCATCTGCGAAGGCCTGAAGTACATAATGAAGAACATGGCCGAAGCCAAGTGCACGCACATGCTCGGAGTGCCGCTGATTTTCGAACAGATGCACAAAAAGATCATGAAGCAAGCCGACCAAAAAGGCCAAGGCGCAAAGCTTCGCAAGGGCATAGCGCTGTCACACAGGCACAAGCTCTACAACCACCCGGAGATCACACGCAGAATGTTCTCGGCGCTCCACAGCGCAACGGGCGGCAGAATGCGACTCTTCATCGCGGGCGGCGCAGCCATCGACCCGAGCGTTATCGACGATTTCGAAGCTATGGGCATCACGATGTTTCAGGGCTATGGCATGACAGAGAATGCCCCGATTATTGCGGTTAACCGCGACAGATGTTCAAAGAGCGCCGCTGCGGGATTTCCTATGCCGGGCACCGAGGTGCGCATAGTAAATCCTGACGAGAACGGCATCGGCGAAGTTATCTGCAGAGGTCCTTCCGTAATGATGGGATACTACAACAATCCCGAAGAGACCGCCGAAGTCCTGAAGGACGGCTGGCTCTACACCGGCGATTACGGCAGGATGGATGACGAAGGCTATCTTTACATCTGTGGCCGCAAAAAGAACGTAATCGTTACCAAAAATGGAAAAAATGTCTTCCCTGAGGACGTTGAATATTATCTCTTAAAGAGTGACTATATCGAGGAAGTGCTCGTCATGGGCGTAGAAGAGCCAAAGACCGGCGACACCGTGATAAAGGCGAGCATCTACCCGAACTACAGCCTGATCGAAAGCGAGATGGGCAGCGTCAGCGAAGAGGAGCTGCAAAAGTTCTTCAAGGGCATAGTGGACCATGTAAACGAAGAAATGCCACTCTACAAGCGCGTAAAGCGCATCACAATCAGGTCGACGGAGTTCGAAAAGACTACGACCAGAAAGATAAAGCGATTTGCAAAAGGCAATATTACTGAAGAGCGGAGATAAAACAATGCACGAAAGAGTTTCACCGGAAGAATACAAGGCGATCAGAGAGCAGGACATGAAAAAGGCCATGGAGCTGATTGATGCAATCAATAACAGCCCCGACCCGCGCGTCGGCAGCCGTGATTCTAGGCCAATTACAGACATCAAGCACATGCTCGAGACCAGCGTAGAGCTTTACGGCAAAAACATCGCCTTTTACCAAAAGGACAAAAAAGGCGGGCAGTACAAGGGAATCACCTACAATCAGGCGTTCGAGGAAATTAACGGTCTGGGCACCGCACTCATCGCGGGCGGCCTCAAGGGCAAACGCATCGCCGTAATCGGCGCAAATTGCTATCAGTGGGCAATGTCCTACCTCGCGGTAGTCTGCGGCGTAGGCGTGGTCGTACCAATCGACAAGGAACTCTCGGAGGCCGAGATTACGACCATCCTTCAGCGCGCCGACGTTTCGGCAGTCATATTTGACGAAAAGCGCGAAGATGTTTTCACTTCAATCAAGGCCGCAGGTACCACCAACCTCGCGACACTCATTCACATGACGCTGCCGGAAAGCAGAGGCGACATTCTTTCGCTTCGCGAGCTCACGGAAGCCGGCAAGCGCATGGTACAAAACGGCGACAAGTCTTACACCGAGGCGCAGATTTTTGCGGAAGAGATGAGCATACTGCTGTTCACTTCCGGCACTACCGGCAAGTCCAAGGGCGTTATGCTGTCCCACCGCAACATCGTAAGCGATCTGATGGCGGCACCGACAGTCTTCGCGCTGACGGACAAGGAAGTCTTCTTTTCCTTCCTGCCGCTGCACCACACCTACGAGTGCACATGCGGCTTCCTGGTACCACTTTACAAGGGCTCGGCAATAGCTTACTGCGAGGGCATAAAGTACCTCGTAAAGAACCTCTCGGAATGCCATCCGACATACTTTTTGGCGGTACCGGCAGTTTTCGAGAACATGTACAAGAAAATCTGGCAGATGGTCAGAAAAAAGGGCAAGGAAGAAACCCTCAGAAAGGCCATCCGTATAAACAATAAGCTCAAGAAATTCCACATCGACCTGTCAAAAGTTCTCTTCAAAGACATCCACGCATTCTTTGGCGGCAGGATGAACCTTTTGATCTGCGGAGGGGCTTCGATTAATCCGGAGGTCCTCGATGGGCTTCGCGATTTTGGCTTTAACGCCCTGCAGGGCTATGGCCTGACCGAAGCCGCACCTATGGGCGCACTGAATCCGGTTACCGCTCCGAACAGCAGAGCTGTCGGCATTCCGTTCCCGGGCTTTGACGCAAAGATTGTAAACGCAAATGAGGACGGCATAGGCGAAATCTGCCTGAAGGGCCCGAACATTATGCTCGGTTACTACGAAATGCCGGAAGAAACCGCCGCAGTAATAGAAGACGGCTGGTTCCATACGGGAGACCTCGGTTATATGGATGATGAGAGATACATTTATATAACAGGCAGACAGAAAAACGTAATAATCACAAAGAACGGAAAGAATATCTATCCGGAGGAGCTCGAGTACCTGATTGGACTTTCGGGACTGGTAACAGAATCCATGGTCTGGGCAAAGGAAAACGAGGATGGAGACGATATGCTGACGGTGGCTTCTATTCTGCCGGATGAGGCGGCAATATGCGAAAAGCTGGGGATAGATCCCGAAAGCGGCGTAAAGCTTACCGAAGAGCAGATTTCCGACACACTTTGGGCGGCTATAGAGGAAGTGAACGAAAAGCTTCCTTACTATAAAAAAATTAAAAAGCTTATAGTTCGAAAGGAACCTTTTGTAAAGAACACATCACAAAAGATAATAAGGTTCGCTGAAGCAAACAAAGACTGATAACAGCGAAAGGAGAGTATATGCAGAAAAGATATCCGAGACTCATCGTCAATCTTTCGAAAATCGAGAGCAACGCTAAAACCGTGCTGAAAGCCTGCAACGCAGCAGGAATCACAGTTGCAGGCATTATGAAGGGCGCCTCCGCCCTGCCGGAAGTCGTAAAGACAATGGCGGATTCCGGAGTGGCTCAAATCGGCTCCAGCCGAATGGAACAGCTGATTGCAGCTCACAACCTCGGCGTAAAGCAGCCGCTGATGCTTGTAAGAGTGCCTATGCTTTCCGAAGCTGAGGAAGTAGTAAAATGCGTAGACATTTCGCTGCAAAGCGACATAAATGTGCTTCGCCGTTTCAACGAAGAGGCGCTGAAGCAGAACAAAATCCACAAGGTTTTCATCATGATGGATCTCGGAGATCTCCGCGAGGGCTTCTGGGACTGGGAGGAAGCGACTGCCGCTGCAGTAGAGGTGGAGACAAAGCTAAGCGGCCTTTACCTGCTTGGCGTGGCTGTGAACCTCGGCTGCTACGGCTCTATCGTGCCGACTCCTGAAAAAGAGCAGGAGCTGGTGGATCTTGCCGCAAAGGTGGAAGCTGCAATCGGCCGCAAGCTTGACTATGTTTCGGGCGGTGCCAGCACTTCCTACATGCGCGTGCTTGACGGAAACATGCCAAAGGGCATCAACCATCTGCGCATCGGCGAGCAGATTATTCTCGCCCACGACGCGCCGGTTTACTGGGGCTACGACACACCACAGTTCCACCGCGACACGTTCAGAATTCAGGCGGAAGTCATCGAAGTTCGCGACAAGCCGTCATTCCCTGTCGGAGAGCGCTTTGTCGACGCTTTCGGCAACGCAGTGCAGTACGAGGATAGAGGAATTCGTCGCCGCATGCTTATCGCGCTGGGCAAGTGCGACTACGGCGCATATCCGGAGGAGCTCGATGTGCTGCCTGAGGACGAAGGCATTGAAATCCTTGGCGCCAGCTCGGACCACACCATCATCGACATCCAGGATGCGAAGCGCGAATACCACGTGGGTGACATCATCGAGTTTGGGCTCAAATATTCGACAAATGTGTATCTGACAAACTCTCCGAATGTACATGTTGAGTACGTCAGAGATTGACTAATCGTTGACAATGGTTCCCGCAGAGGGTATAATTATTTAATGCAATTTAAGGATGAAAGGAGACATTAACATGTCTGAAGAATATCTGTTAACCAAAGAAGGCTATGAAAAACTCGAGGCCGAGCATGAAGATCTGGTCGCTAACAAGCGTCGAGAGGTAGCCGAAAAGATTAAGGAAGCTCTTTCATACGGCGACATTTCCGAAAACGCAGAGTATGATGCGGCAAAGAACGAGCAGGCAGACCTCGAAGAGCGCATCCACAAGCTCGAAGAGATGCTCCGTAAAGCAAAGATTATCGATGAATCGGAAGTGGCATCCGACACAGTTTCCGTCGGCAAGACCGTAAAGGTAAAGAATATGGCCTTAAAGGAAGAAGCAACCTATACAATCGTAGGTTCAACAGAAGCCGATCCTTTTGAAGGCAGAATTTCCAACGAATCCGCAGTAGGCAGAGGCCTGATCGGACACAAGCTCGGTCAGACTGTGGAAATTGAAGTTTACGAGGGCGAAAGAGTAAAGTTCAAGATTTTGGAAGTTAAATAATGACTAACATTTATATGTAAATATATACAAAGAGGTAAAAACAAAATGAGTACAGAAGACAGAACAAATGTCAACCCTGAAGCTACTGAAGTTACAGAAATGACAGAAGAGCAACTGAATGAGCAGCGTCAGATCAGACGTGAAAAGCTCAAGAAACTTCAAGCTATGGGCCGTAATCCGTTCCTCCACGAGAGATGGGACATCAACGCCTATAGCGAAGATGTCAAAGCCAAGTTCGAGGAAATGGAAGGCAAACCTGTCTCCATGGCCGGACGTATCATGGCAAACCGTCACATGGGAAAAGCATCCTTTGTTGACGTCCAGGACGCAAAAGGTCGTATTCAGTTACATATCAAGCAGGATGTGCTGACACCCGAGGAATACGAGATTTTCCTGACTTATGACATCGGTGATATCGTAGGCCTCGAGGGTACGGTATTCAAGACCCGCCGCGGCGAGGTGTCCATCGAGGTTACAAAGCTGGTGCTCCTCTCAAAGTCGCTGCAGGTTCTTCCTGACAAGTGGTCGGGCCTCAAGGACATCGACCAGAGATACCGCCAGAGATACGTTGACCTGATC
>DGGP01000110.1 GCA_002392265.1 Firmicutes bacterium UBA3871
CAAGACCCATACCTGTATCGATATTAGGATGTGCTAGGTTTGAATAGCTGCCGTCCTCTTCCTTTGAGAACTGAGTAAATACGTGATTCCAGAACTCGAGGTATCTGTCACAGTCGCAGCCCGGCTTGCAGTCAGGCTTGCCGCAGCCAAACTCAGGACCGCGGTCGAAATAGATTTCGGAGCAAGGTCCGCAAGGGCCAAGCCCGATTTCCCAGAAGTTGTCGTCCTTGCCGAGGCGTACGATTCTTTCCTCCGGCATGCCCAGCTCCTTCCAAAGCTCTACAGCTTCGTCGTCGTCTTCGTAAACGGTAGCCCAGATCTTGTCGAAAGGCATTTCGAGTACCTTTGTGATGAACTCGAGACCCCACGTCAGCGATTCTCTCTTGAAATAGTCGCCAAACGAGAAATTGCCGAGCATCTCAAAGAATGTACCGTGTCTCTTTGTAATACCTACATTATCTATATCGCCGGTTCTGATACACTTTTGGCAAGTGGTCATTCTGTGCTTTGGTGGTTCCGCCAGGCCAGCAAAATAAGGCTTCAGAGGCGCCATACCCGAATTGATGATGAGGAGGCTCTTGTCATTTTGCGGGATGAGCGAAAAGCTTCCGTGACGATAGTGATCCTTGCTCTGATAAAAGCTCAGAAACCTTTCGCGTATTTCATTTAAACCTAACTTTTCCATATAATAAAATTCCTTTCCGAATATAAATTACAACATCATATATTGTATCATATTTTATACATCTGTAAAAGAGCTTTTTTTCCTTGAAATTATTGAAATTTTAGCTATAATTAACTTGTATGTATATTTTTGTTCAAAGGAGTATGGATTATGACGACAACACAGAAAACAAGCTCAAAAAAACTTAAAAAATTATTACTTTTCATGATGGCAGCCATTGTCCTTTCATCAACCATTAATCTGGCAAAGGTGCCTGTCTTTGCCGCATCAAAAGTAACGGCTACCATCCCGAGCTACAAAGTGGAGCTGGACTACGAAGATGTGGACTGCTCTACATCGAAGTACCCTCTTATTAATTACAAGGGCATAACCTATTTCCCGATGACCTGGGGTTACAGCAGACTCCTCGGGCTTACAAGCGCCTGGATTGAAGGCGAAGGCCTCTTTCTGGCAAGCTGGGGAACATACGGACCGGCAACTTCCGATTTCGAAATGCCTGTCTACAAGGGCTCGAAAAACCCGAGAACAGTCAGCGCAGCAATCGCCGATTATCCCATTTACGTAAACGGCACAAAGCTTGATAACAGCAAGGAAGAATATCCTATATTAAACTTCCGCGGTATCACATACTTCCCTCTCACCTGGCGCTTCGCACGCGAGGAGTTTGATTGGGATACAAACTGGTCAAAGGAAACGAACACCTTTTCGATTCACTGGCAGATAGACGATGACACCTCAAGCTACTACACGGTTTATGAGGAAAATGAATCGGGAGCTTATATCGAAAAGAATATTTCAAAAAGCGTGCCAATAAGAGAAGAGATTGATGCAAACGGAGAAAAACACACATTTTACACAGTTAAGGACGCGGACGAATATTATTTCTTTGATTACCTTTCCGGCAAACTCACAAAAAGTGAAAAGCGCGAAAGCTATACCGCATACGAAAACGGAGATTCCTCATATCTCCCTGTGGGGCATCTTTCAAAGGATTTAAAGATTCGCACGGATATTGAATACACGCGCGACGACATCCCTGCCCCATATACACCTTTTATTGCAAAGGGTTATGTGAGCATTGACGGCAAGGATTATTTTGTAGACGAAGGCATTGCAATTGAAGACGCGTTTCACGCAGGAAGCTATGTATTTGTAAATGCACGCCGCTATACAGGCTACAGAATGTGTGTAAGCGGTAATTACGAGCTCTACCGCATCGACACATCAAAAGGCACGGTTGAAAGACTCGACACGCAGTATGCCCACTACGCAAGCATGAAGCTTCTCGGCACTGACAAAAACGGTACGCTTTACATTAAATGCCAGCAAGGCTCAGACAGCTGCCAGGGCGAAGGCGGCACTATGGAAGCATCCGCATACAATGACGGCTACTACATTATGAACCCTAGCAGTGGCAGCCTGAGGCTTTGCCGCCGCTTTGTCTATACCGACGGCGACATATTAACGCCGGACGGACATATCTATGGCATATTCAACTGGAAAGACCGTATAGAAAGACTCTATTAAACTAAAAGCAGGGACTTCATTGTCCCTGCTATTTATGTGCCATTTATATGTTATCTATTCGGATTTTCTTTTATCAATCATTATAATTGCACGTGCCGGGCAAACCGGAGCGCAGTACCCGCATGTCAGGCAGATATCGTGATTTACCTCGGCAAGTCCGTTTTCGTTTACAAAGATTGCTTTGCTCGGACAGCGCTGAACACATGCATTGCAGCCTTCGCAGTCGCCCTGATCGATAAAGATACGTTTCTTTGAAATATCAGGAGTGTAGTCACGCAGCATAGTTCCGTCGAGATAAGAAACTATATCGTCTATTTCGCGCTTCTTTCCAAAGCCTATCATCATAGCTGAAATACCCGGGAGCCCATAGACATAATCAAGCGCTGTGCGATAGGTCCCCGTAAGGTTGCCACCGCCGAAGGCTTTCATTCCGAAAACACCCTTCCCTGCCAGTGCCGCCTTTTTTATGGCCGCAGCCATTGCCTCGCTGGTACCTACGCCGTCAAAATTGCGGTTGTCACGGATACCGAGACCTTTGTAGTTTATCAGCGGAAAGAGTATTTCTATCTCAATTTTGTCCGCTATCATTTCTGCGACATCGACATAGTGTGTGGAAACGCCTATGTGACGAATCCATCCCTTTGCCTTTGCATCAACAAGAGCCTCGAGTGCCCCTGCACGGAAGTTGTATTCCTTTACCGATATCAGTTCGTGGAGCATGAATATATCGATAACGTCACGATTAAGCTCACGTCTGGCTTCCTCGATAGCCTCCGTCATCTGCTCATAGCTCGACTTCAGGCACTTTGAGCTGATTATGGGCTCGTAATTTGTGCCGTCCAAAGCTTTTCTGAGATATTTATATGTTTTGTAATATTGCGCAGTATCAAAAAGGTTGATTCCTTTATCCATCGCATAGCGTATCAGCTCTGCGCCCTCATCAAGAGGGAGATTGAGCTGAGTCGCGCCCATAGTCAGGACTCCGAAACCCACCTTTGAAACTTTTAAGCCTGTTTTACCAAGTCTGATTTTTTCCATGCATACACCTTTAAAATTAGTTGTCAAAAAACATTTTACCTAATTTTAATCTGTACTTCAATATCTTTTTCGACAAGCTCTGCAAACTTTTTGCCGCAGGTCTCGTCGCCTGCTATATCGCCGTAGTGCGTAGGAATTGCTATTTCAGGCTTTATTTTATTAATTAGCTTTGCAGCCTCTTTATAATCCATTGTAAATGTACCGCCGCATGGAACCAGCGCTATATCACAGTTTACGGCTTCGGCATCGGGAACTCTGTCGGTATCGCCGGCAACATAGATGCGCGTATCCTCCACAGTAATGATGTATCCGAGCCAGCGTGACATTTTCGCATGGAACGGCTTTAATTTATTATAAGCCGCCACCGCTTCTATCGGCATATCCAGGACTTCAACCTTTTCATCAGGAAGCATTACCTCCATCTGACCGTCCGGTATTCCGAGATCGAGCATTTTCTGTCTCATAGTGTTTGGCGCAACAAAGACCGTTTCCTGTTTAATGACCTTTTTCATGTCTTCAACGGAAAAGTGGTCGTAATGCTCATGAGTGATGAACACCCAGTCTGCATCGCCCACCTGCTCAGGGATTCTGAACGGGTCGAAATAAATTACATATCCGCCCGCTTCAAGTCTGATTGACGAATGCTCGTTTATCGTTATCGTCTTTGCCAGTTTGGCTGCATTTGACATAGTAGTACCTCCGCTATGCTAATTACTTCGGCTGCATGCTTTCTGCGTATCTGACCGTTTCCATCGCATCTTTTGCATATTTGTCAGCCTTTATCGAATCGGCGTATGTCTGATTTAATACAGCACCGCCTACTACGATTTTAGCCCAAGAAGCCTTTTCATGCAAGAGTCTTATCGTCTCTTCCATCGCAGGTACAGTCGTCGTCATCAGAGCAGACAGTCCGACAAGCTCAGCCTTGTGCAGCTCTACAGCCTTTAGCACAGTCTCGGCAGGCACATCCTTTCCAAGATCGATTACCTTAAAGCCGTAATTTTCAAGAAGCAGCTTTACTATATTTTTCCCTATATCGTGAATATCGCCTTCAACTGTTGCAATCACACAGGTCAGCCCCTTTTCGTCACAGCCTTTTCCTGTTTCTTTGCTTGCAGCCAGCTTTGACTTTATTAATTCAAACGCAGCCTTTGCGGCCTCCGCACTCATCAGAAGCTGCGGAAGATA